>JAOXRU010000056.1 GCA_025800395.1 Flavobacteriaceae bacterium | reverse complement strand
CGAATAATGTGGGAATCACAGCAATTCCACAGCAAACTTTGCTTTATATTTTTGGTTACTTTGCTTTGTAAACCAAATCCGTGTAAGGAGTCAAGAATCAGGCGAATACTTCTCGGAGTTGAAGGAAGGAACTTGGATTTTCCCGGCCACGGTGCATAATTCAAGGAAGCCAACAAAACAAAACAGCGACTGAGGTGAGCCTATGACGTCAAAAGCTATCAACTTGCCGCCACTTGCGCAATCTCTTTGGAACACGTTTTCAGTAATGGCAGACACTTTTTACGCGACTTTTGAGCTCAAAAATAGTGGGATGGAAGGTTTGTTCTTCATTTTTCTGGGGGAATATAGATACAATGCGATATTCTGCGACAGCATTTGGCCAAAATTAACCCATGAATTCTCCTCACAATAGCACTTTAAAGGATCTTTATTATAAGTTACTGGATGTTAAATAGAATCCCTTAAAAGAATCCAAGATCCTGCATGCAGTACACCATAAATTATTAAACAATAGTCTGTAGGATTCTGTTGGTTAATATTTTATTTTAGGATCCCACAGGATATTTATACAAACAAAGTACTAAAATAATGTTATAATATACATTGTACATCCCAACCCAAATCCCCTTCTTGATTGAATAAGTACAAAAATGCAAGTCAACCAATGAAAAAGTCACAGACATTATTAAAAGAGCATCTCAATAGCAAAATGCTTGATGGCC
>JAOXRU010000038.1 GCA_025800395.1 Flavobacteriaceae bacterium | reverse complement strand
GCGTACCGTTCGCACGCCACTTTTGCTACCCGTTTTAGAAGTTTTTTGAAGAAAATGTACTAATTTAGGGGAAACAATAAAAAAACCATTTTCTATGCAAAGAACCATAGATATAGCTAGGCAAATTCTTGTTATCGCATTGCCTTTGAGTTTGTTTATGGCCATAGTTTTATTGGTGCGATCTTCTTATTTTCTAGAAAACAAAGCACTCTCTCTTCCTGTAAGTATAGATTTGCTTTTAAGTATTCCGTTTTTATATTTCTTAAGCATTCGTAGAACCAAAATTCCTAATATTACAGTAGTGCCAGTAATGGTAATTGGTTTAACGCTAGGGATGTATATACTTCCAAAAGAAGAGCAATTTTATCTAGAGGTATTTAAGCAGTGGGTATTGCCACTTATAGAAGTGGGGGTATTGGTCTATATAGTTGGTAAAGTACGTAGCCTAATAAAAAGATATCGTTTGCAAAAAGAGGTACAACCAGATTTTTACCAAGCCCTTTCTACGGTTTGTGCAGGGTTGTTTCCTGGGCGAATTGGTATTTTGTTTGCTGCCGAAATTTCGATGATTTATTACGGAATAATTCGTTGGAATATAAGTCCTTTACAAGAGCATCAGTATAGTTA
>JAOXRU010000035.1 GCA_025800395.1 Flavobacteriaceae bacterium | reverse complement strand
TGTACTTCCCTAAATAAAGTTGACCGTTTTAATTAATTTTCGTTGTTAAATATAATAAGCTTTTTCCTTTGTTTACTTTTAATCAAAGGAAATGTTTGCTCATATTGTTTTGGTGTTGTTCTATCAAGATGATTATGTATTCGTTTGTTGTTATAATTCTTGACAGCTTTTTTTATCATAGACCTTAGTTCTATATAATCTTTAGGTTTCCAATGATATAAATACTCTTCTTTTATAGTTCTATTTATACGTTCTGCATAAGCATTATCCATACCACTAAGCGACATACTTAAATCTGACCCTTTAGATTTTAGCAGCTCTATATATTTCTTATAAGTATATTGACTTCCTCGATCTGAGTGGTGGATTTGTGGTGCTGGATTATCTTTTAATGCCATTTTTAAAGCTTGCATATTAGCCGATGCTCGCATATGATCCGTTATACTATATCCAACTATTTTCTTTGTGTAAACATCAATAATGAACACCGCATAATAGTGTCTATTGTTTAGAGGGATATAAGTAATATCACTTTGCCATACGGTGTTAGGCTGAGTTACCTCTATTCCTTTTATTAAATTAGGATAATAGATTTTACCTGCAGTAGTAGTACGTTTATAATTCTTTTTAACCTTTAAACGATAACCTAATTCCATCATTATTTCAATAAAATGATCTCTACCTATAAAACTAGGAGAAAGTGTGTAATACATCTTTTCCACCCCACAACCTGGATGTTCTAATCTTAGTTCATCAGCCTCCATGACTAACCTTGTTAGCTTTTTGTCAAAACTAATTTGCCGATTACGATATTGATAAACAGCCTGTTTACTAATAGATATGGTTTTGTAAAGCTGATTCATACTATAATCTACTTGTTCTTTTTTTTGGTAGATTTTCCAGATTGTAGGGTGCCGTAGTTTTTTTTTATATCGATATTTAATTCTTCTTTGGCCACTTCCATCATAGTCTCAAAATATTCAATCATAATTTGTTTACGTCCCAATGCTGCCTCTAATTCCTTGATTTTGGCCTGCATATCTTTTACTTTCTTTTGGCTACTTTCCATCTTCTCAACTATTCTATATCCTTTTTTGTTAAAGGTAGAAAATTTATAGATCCAATTATAAATAGTTGGATTACTAACTCCATAAAGTTTCTCAAGTTGAAGAACACTGTATTTACCTTTTTCAAATAGCGAAACTAAATTTCGCTTAAACTCTTCTGAATAATGACGAGTCTTCCTAATTTCTCTAAGATTTGCTTTCATAGATTTCTCACTTGTTAGTGGTCAACCTATATCAGGGACGTACATTTTATAAAGAAAATGAGTCGACATATACTCCGCATGAAAAGAAGCTTTCTGAATAAAAAAGTTCTATATCTTATTGTATTTCTAATCCTTTTAGGAGTAATTATTTTAATCTCCAACCCTTTCTATTGGGCAATGGCCTCCAGTGTAGCGGAGCAGCCAAAACTAAGCAATAAGGAAGATGTTTTATTTAAAAAATGGAAAGATAGTTGTTCCTGCAACATAGAAAGGTTTTTTGACTATGAAGACGGGGAAAAGGCGTTTTTTAATTACAGTTTATCGTTTGAAAGCACAAATAGGAGTGTTTTAGAAAGTAAGGAGAGCTACAAAATTGCTAGAATAGTTCTAGATTCTATTTTAGAACCGAAAAAGGAATATTTAAGGGAAATGAGGATTCACAAAACATTTAGTAAAGAAACAGAACAAATGACAACAAGAACAACAGTTACCAATATTTACCGATATGATTTGGATAAAGATAGTCTTTTGCGTTTGTATAGAGAATGATACCATTTCTGTATCTGAAAAGCCCTTTATAGATGAAGGGGTATGGGGGCAATCTACGTTTTCTTTTCCATCATTTCTACCAGATTATAGGATCACCTATTTTGCCCGAAGCACCCCCATTATAGGTGGGATAGGTTGGGATGTTGGAAAAACCTATATGGTAGGCGGCAATAAAGGAGAAGGCTATGATGCTATACACGGTGGTTCCCAGCAAGAATTTAAAAATCAAGAGGTGTTGGAAGCACACCCAAAGGCTAAACCAATGCATTGTTTTAAGAACGGCACAAAAGTGCGTACAACACACCATTTCTAGTTTGCAATGCCCTTATAGAGAAATAGAGATTTTCCTGAACCAAAAAAACACCCTTATTGAGCGAATTTTCGTATATTGTTGCTTCTAAACCACAAATACATAACCTCAAGCTCATAACCTCAAGCTCATAACCTCAAAGAAGAAGTAAAGAGCTTCTAGTATAAATAATGTCTGAAAAAACAGGTTATGACAGAGAAAGAAACCCCATTAGAAAACAAGACCAGACTTGCAATGAACAACTCCTTTGTAAAAGGTTTCCACGATATACGTTTAAAGCAAAATAGATACCACCACCAAGGTGCTACACCATATAGTGTCCTAAACCTTTCCAGTACAAATAAAAGTAATTCTAGTAAATTATTTTAGACTATGGGAACCATTATAAAAATAGCAAAGACTATAGTAAAAACCGCAGATAGAATTACCATGCATGCCACCAATGGCGACATCTGTCTAAATGCTGCCAAAAGCGTAAATTTTAGCAGCAAGGATAAGATTGAATTTGGCAATTACAATCCGCCAGAACTGGAAAACACCGACAAGCTATTGGTCACCAAGGTAGAAGGCCCGGATACGATAGCGTTGGGAAAAAAGCAAGATTTTAAGGCCACTCGTTTTTCTCGTCCAGTAGCCGATCCCAGGGAATTGGAAAAGGTGAAATGGGCGTACCAGTTGGATGATGAGAAAATCGTGAAGTTGGATACCCCCGGAGGCATCATAGGGAAGACCGTGGTAAAAAAAATAGACACACCCAATAGCTGGAAAAAACACAAAACCCTTAAGGTGTATGCTTATATAGAAAGTCCTTCGGAGAAGGTTAGCGTTGAATGTAAAATAAAAGAAGCTCTTATTCATGTTACTACATCCAAAGGAAGATTTCTTTTCAGTTTAAAACCGAATTCAATGTATGAAGCACAAACTATAACCGCTAAAGAGCTTTATAATAAAGGAATTCAGTGGTTTTGTCCCTATGCTGACAACTATTTAAAATTAGTTGAACAAGACAACGCATTACATAAATTTTCTGAATTAAAGCATTTCTCTTGGGATTAAATTATGAAGTTTTCAGAAATTGAAAGATGGAATATTAACTATAGGAGTGGTGCCAGTGGCGATTGGAAGGCTTCAAAAGAAGGAGGAGAGGGCTATCTTTTGGTTACTGTAAATGAATTTCCATATTGGGGAGATGCTATTGGACAAATACCTTTTTCAGTGGATGTTTATACGGATCAATTAGAAAAAGGAATTTCAAAAGACGGGGCTATTAAAAAAACAATTCAGTTAGGTCAAAAACATGGAGATGAAGGTTTAGTATATAGAGAAGCTGATTTTTCTAATGGTTATGATAATCATATGATTTTAAGAGCGTGTCTATGGCCATCAAAACGTTATGATGTTGTTGTAAAAAGTGAATTGTTAAAATGGTCTACAAGAACCGTTTATTCTCCAACAAGAACAAATCATCCCCCTAACGAAATGAGTGTTTTTATAACTAAGGCACAATACGAAAAGTATTTAAAATGAATATCATAAAAAAGTATCTTATAACGATAGGACTGATTGTAGTTGCTGTAATGATTGTAGTTTTCATTCATGACAGTATAAGTATCTGGTATAGCAAAAGATATGATAGCAGCAAGGCAGGATTATCATGGGGATTACTGGTAACCTACTATGTATATTATGTTTTTCCAATGGTGTTATTCATAAGCAGTGTGTTGATTTTTAATCGCAAAATACACAAGTACATATCTATATTACTGTTTATCTCCCTTCTTGCAATTTTGATGGTGTTTAATATTTCGGATCATCCTTTTAGAACAGTTTTATTAGCTGGGTGTATGACAATAGTATATATGATGTTTTTATGGGGGCTTAGATTTTTTGGAAGTAGCGGCTTTTTCGAAAAAGGAGATGAAGCCATGTAACTATTTTACAATTGGAAGGACTTTTAAAATGAACCACAACCATAGCAATACCAAGGATATTTTAACGACCACAGAAAACATGAAAAAGTTAGATATCATGATTTATTTTTTTATTTTTAAAGAATTTTAAGTATCTTAGAATAAGATATTTGAACACATACCCTATTGCCTAAATAATAGACAATATACCCCTCTCAACCGCCAATTTTTTATAAAAAAAGCGGTTATGCCCCAGTTAGAAAAAATATTAAACCATCCACCGAGGCGCCAACCCAAATCGGGTATACAGTCCTATGCCGTAGTGGTAGACAACAAGCTACAACACCTACAGCACACCCATATACTGAAATACCACTATAGATTGGATGTCGAACTATTGGGAAAGGATATTTCATGGCAAAAATCGGATCTTCGCTTAGATGGAGACAGCTCCAACGACACCCTCTCTCAGTTCCTTATCGATAGTAGTGCTGCCCTCAAAGAGATTTTTGTGAGTCTGCAAAGCCCAGGCACTATCAAAAGCTTCATCAACCATACCGATATTATGAAGGCTTGGATAGGCTTGCAGCCCCAATTGAGAGAAGCATATACCGATGCGGTATTTGTGCAACTGCTAGACCAGCTGGAAGACCACTACTACGACCACAAAAAAATCCCCTTATTGGCCGAAAGAGACTTGGTGTGGCAACTGTTTTTTCGCGCCTATCTCAGCGACTATTTGGTGTATAGAGGGCAAAGCAAGGAAACCCGCCTATATTACGGCATCATGGGAGACCTGCCCATACCCTTACAATGCCAAGCCAGCTTGGGCATGCAAGAATCCGACTTGCTGCTCCAACGCCAAGGGCAACTTTTTGCCGATAGCCAGCAAGCCCTACAAATATGCCATTATTGGCGCCAAAGCCAAGCATTGGAAACCACCGATCTGCAGGCCAGTCTAAACGAAACCGCCTTACTCGATTTTAAAACCTCTTGGATACGACAAGCCACAAGCCATTTCTCTTACTCCCATCCCCAGTACAAAAACGAAACAACAGTAACACTAAAACAGCAGTAAGATGGAAGAATATACCATAGACCATATTTTAAAAATGCAATCCAATGGGGAGTTGGAAAATCGCTATGCCTTGTACAGTTACTACTCCAATACCATGATACGGCTGCACAAAGACGTATTTGTAGGCAGCCCAAAGGCATTTATAAAACGTTTTGATGCCCTCAATGGCAAACTAAAATGGGGCTCGCGGTCTCTGGAAGGACAAACGGTAAAAATTCCCTTGCACCGCAAAGAACAGGCCGCAGCAAGCCCAAACACTGCAGCTACTACTACTACTACTACTACTACTACTGCAGCTGCCACAACTAGCAGCCAAGAGAGCCCTCCCCAAGACAATAGCGAGCAAGGGGAAAATAGTGCCAGCCAATCTTCTGGCAAAAAAGAGGTAAAAGGATTGCAACCGATTTGCCAAGGAGCAAGCTGCAAGTGCAACCAAAGCAAAGACCAAATGGCCACGGCCAACTTTAAGGTAGTAGTAGAGAGCAATACCACCATCAACGACAAAGATGGTGGGGACAAGCTGGTAGGCACCACCCAAGACAAGCCTATTCCTTTTGAAAACCAAACCAAAACCTTTGGCAGTTGCAAAATGCAACCTCTGGGCGGAGGGCAGTTCAATATATGCACCCCCAATATCGTACAATGGGATAAAGCCTATACGGCAGTTCACCTTTCCAATCAGGGCGAACTCTTGCTCAAAGAAAGCATAGGAATCTGTAGTTTTGGTGGGGAAATAAGCTTTAAAACCCATGGGCAAGAAGCCGCCGCAAATACCAATACCAGTCCTGTAGCCATCATGCAATTATCTATGCTGTCCCCCTTACTTACCACAGAAGAGTTGGTACAGGCCTACCAAGGCATACTCACCGACCAAAAAGGAGCTGGGGTACGTTCTATCAAGCAACTAACAGGTGGCAAACAAAACCATATAAAAACAGCAAGCATCTCCTTTCAGGCCTGCGATCACAAAAAACAAGACCTAAACGATCCCCATATCAATTGGGTGGTCTACTACAAGGCCCATAAAGAACAAAAATTTGGGAAACTACACGAATTTATAGACCATGGCGGCAGCTTTTTGTTTCACTATCGCAACCATGGGGATTACCGCATAGAAGCCTACGGAAAAACATCGGGTCTAAATACCAATCCAGAGCGGAAGATCTCCAGAAATGGGTGCATCATGGAGATCTCGGTTCGCGAGCAGGGTGTGGCATCCAAAGGCTTGCGGATCTTTGTAGGAGAAGAAGACCGAACCCAATGCGGGCGCGTACGACCAGGAGAAAAAATTCGCCTGCAAGTAGACAACTTATTTGCTGATAGGCCACCTATTTCCAGATACTATTGGGATATCCAAACAAAAAAAGGAAAGGAAATAATTGGTTGCCTAAGCCGAACAAGCCAAACCAATGTTTTGATCATAGAACCCCAGCAACTGGGACATAAGCTAGAAATCAGCGTAGTAGATGCCGAATGGAAGTCAGAGGCAAAAATTAGTTTTAAAGTGGGCAATAACTTTGTAAAAGGCATAGAAGTAGACAAAGACACCATCTGTGTAAAGACCCATATAGAAAAGGACAGACATATTCTACATGCCAAGGTAAGCCAATGGGCCATAGAACCCCCTACAGCAGCAGAAGAAGCCGCGGTACAATGGGTGGCATACCAAGAAAACACCAAAAATATGGAATCCATAGGCAGCGGAGCCAAACTCACAAAAACCTCCGATGCGGTAGGCCAATGGTATGTAGAGGCCTATATGAAAGGACCAGAAGGTCCAAACAGGCCAACCTCCAAGCACATCAGTGTGGTAAAACCCAGTATAAAAAAAGCCTATTGGGCCGACCAAGATGGCAATCCGCTAAGCCGCAGTGGCCATGGGCATACGGTATATATTCATATCGAAACCCAAGGTCTGGTGGGCGAAAAACTGCAATTGCATGTTTGGGACATGCAAAAAGGCAAAGACCGCTATGTGCAAAATGCCAAAAAAGATATCGTGCTAAACCTTGCCAATGGCGATATTATAGAAGCATTTCAACTGCCCAAAACACCCTCAGCCAAAGAGCTAGACAATAGAAGCGAATTCTTTTTTACCCTTTCCCATTTCCCCGAAAACGTAGAAAACGCCTGGCAAGATCCAGAATGCGACAACCAATTTCGCTTAATCCCCAACAACAAAACCGAACTTTTATATGTAAAAACCGATGAGA
>JAOXRU010000027.1 GCA_025800395.1 Flavobacteriaceae bacterium | reverse complement strand
TTAGCGTTGACCCGCTGTTTCCAACAGCGAACTCATCTAAATAGTAGGAAAAAAAGGATTTCTTATATAGATATTCTATTAATTTTTTTTCTTGGCAGGCAACGACTCAATATGCAGCATGTCCTGGCAAATCAAACATCCTATCAATGATTTTATCATAGCAACATAACACGTTCTCCACGTGTGGCCACAGCAGCTTAGGCGCAGGGAGGTCTAATCGTTTGGCCTCTTTTTGTAAGATGGGTTGCAAGTGTTTCTATATTCGGTGTAATACCTGAGGTTGAATACGGATAGGGCAAGTATCTGAACCCAAGATCATGGATCGGAAATCAAATAGTGCCAGCACCCGGGTGGCATTACCCACCGTTGGAATCCTGGGTACCGGACAATATCTATGAAGGAACTGTTTATCCGTAATAACTCCTGTTAAAACAGCCAATTCTCGGATACGATCAAGAAGTAATTTTGATTTCAGGCCATCTGAAGGAAAACCCGATACTGGGTTATATACCCGATTCATCTTCCATTTGGTAATGCAATTGTTGCCAACATTGGCCCAAAATTCCTTTGCGCGTTTGTAACCCAAAGCTTTGAAAGGACACCATCCCAGGTGACTCATACGGCTCCACGTTTCGTTCTTTTGGTCCAATGTTTCGAGAATCTGCCTTCCAACCTGCAACAAGGCGGAATTAATATTATATATTTTTCTCTAAACAACAAATTCATGTTTTTTTAAATTAAAAAAAATAAATAGAGGGGATGGTG
>JAOXRU010000025.1 GCA_025800395.1 Flavobacteriaceae bacterium | reverse complement strand
AGAAACTACTGGTCCCGAAATTTGGAGAGATACCAAAGGAGAAATCACACATTTTGTAAGTGCAATGGGCACTACTGGTACCATAATGGGAACAAGTAGATATCTAAAATCTATGAATAATCATGTACAAATGGTTGGTGTACAGCCTACAGAGGGTTCTAAGATTGCGGGTATACGCAGATGGAATCCAGAATATGTGCCAGAAATATACGATGCAACTAGAGTAGATCAGATAATAGATATAAGTGAACAAGAAGCCAAAGATACCGCTAGGATGCTAGCCAAAAAGCTAGGTGTTTTTAGTGGTATTAGCTCTGGTGGTGCTACAGCCGCAGCAATCCGTATGGCCAAAACGATAAAAAAAGGAGTAATAGTTTCCATCGTATGCGATCGAGGAGATCGTTATCTTTCTTCCGACTTGTTTAGTTATTAAAGATCGAAATCTAGTTTTTTTAAATGCAAACCAGCTGGTGGTGCTATAAAACCAGTTTTCGTTTTTACATGAGGGTTTAAGCTATCCTGAATATCCGAAAGGTTCTTTTCTCCGGTACCTACCTCTATTAATGCCCCCATCATCATTCGAATCTGGTACCGCATAAATCCTTCTCCCACTACGTGGAACGCATAAGAATTTGAAGGAAAAAAATTAGCCTTTAACCAGGTATTCTTGCTAATATACACCTCGTTAATAGTTCTGAAAAAATCGTTTTTTTGTTTGGGTTTCTTGGTATACGTATGAAAAGAGTGCCTTCCTTTGAATAAAGCAGCAGCTTCTATCATTTTTTCGATATTTAAGGTCTCTCTAAATCCAAATATAAATGGAGAGGCATACGGATGTAATTTTTCACCAGAGGCAAAGAGATACACATATTCTTTATGTTTAGAATCGTGT
>JAOXRU010000017.1 GCA_025800395.1 Flavobacteriaceae bacterium | reverse complement strand
TAGAAGCCTTAATTGGCAAGATTAGCAACAAAGAGGATTTAGACCAAGTTCGAGATCAGCTTTTAAAGCGAGGAGTAGAAGCTCTGCTCAACGCCGAAATGACAGCTCATTTAGGGTTTGAAAAAGGAGCTAAAAACGATTCCAGCAATACCAGGAATGGTTTTTCTCAAAAAACAATTAAAACCAAAACTGGGCAACAACGCATAGATGTACCTAGAGATAGAGAGGCTAGCTTTGAGCCAGTTATTATACCTAAACATCAGACCATTACCCAGGAATTAGAAGATTGTATTCAAATGCTTTATGCTAAAGGACTGAGCAATAGTGACATTATCGACTTTGTGGAATATAGCTATGGAGTAGCATACTCTACATCACAAGTCTCTGTCATTACCAATCAACTTTTGGAAGATATTAAACTTTGGCAGAACCGCCCTCTGGAAAACATTTATCCTATGGTATGGATAGATGCAATTCATTACAAAATACGTCAAGAAGGCAAAGTAATATCAAAGGCCTGTATGATCGTTTTAGGTGTAAATACCGAGGGAAAACAAGACATTTTAAGCATGACTATTGTTGAAACAGAAAAAGCTTCGGCTTGGATGGCCATATTAGACGATTTGCGCTCTAGAGGGGTAGAAGATATATTCTTTCTTTGTTCCGATAATTTGGCTGGCTTAGATCAAGCTATAGAAGCCATTTATCCTAAAAGTATTCGACAAATCTGCATAGTACATCAAATTAGAAACTCTCTAAAATATGTCTCTTACAAGGATCGTAAAAAGATTATGTTAGACATAAAAGCCATATACCAAGCAGATAATATGGACACAGCACAACAAGCTTTTGAACAATTTAAACAAAACTGGGAGGGTAAATACCTAAAGGCTGTAAAATCCTGGGAAGAAAATTGGGATAATTTAACTGCTTTTTTAAGCTATCCAAAAGAAATTAGAAAACTGATTTATACCACTAATATTATTGAAAGCTTTAACGCTAGCTTACGCAAGTATACACGTAACAAGAAAGTGTTTCCAAATGATAATGCTGCTATTAAATCTGTTTATTTGGCTGCACAAAGCATACGTAAAAAATGGCAGAAATCCCGATCTAATTGGAGCCAAATCTACAATCAATTGTATATTTGTTTTCCAGACAGATTATAACAACCAAAAATTATAACCTGTGAATTTTGAAATTAGTTTTCTAAAAACACAAAATTCTGGATAGACTCGTTATTTTCTAGATATAGTCAACACAGACAACAATGCAAGCTTAAGCTTATGGAGTATCCCATGCTTTTGGAAGCACTAAATCTTCAAACACCTATACCCAATGCCTATTCCGCAAAACTAGATTTTATTGAGGCTTTTTATATACAATTATCGGTTATGCCCAAGGCAATTGCACTATTGAAAGATATTGATATTGTACAAGCAGACATCCTACAATGTTTGGATGAAATTATATTTTTAAAAGATAATCGTTCTAATTTTGAAAAGGCAGTACAACAAAGTCATGAGGCAACCAAGGAGCGCAATCAAAAGTACTTTTTGCTCCAACAATGGATGCGTGATTTTTTGGCAGTTGTCAAAGTTGCCCTACAAGATCACCCCAACATCCTAGCTAGTTGGGGGTTGCGAGTCAAATAAAATTATTTTTCACTACTTGTATTTTGATAAATTTTACCAAAATTGGTCATTCGATTATGAGGTTTTCCGAACCCAATATTGGGTACGTCCTATCCAAGCTGCGCCCAAATATCCACGAACTTTTAGTTTGTCGTTTTCTTCCAATTGGATGTAACAGGAATACATTCTCCCCGTTTTTGGATCCAGAACTTTACCTTTCCATTGATTTTCTTCTTTTTTTAGATTGCGAAGTATCCACAGACCGATTAGTTTTTTATTTTTATCCGATCCTTTGCATTTGATGCATTTTTTTTTGCGATCCGCTTCTTTTATAATGTGAAGGATATGGCCCTGAACCAAGCCGTCCTTTTCAACTATTTGGATATAGGATTCCTTTTGATGATTGTTATCTCCTATCGTTTCCCATGTACCGGTTACTTTTTGCTGAGCTACTAATTGTAAAGGAAAAAATAAAAAGAAGAAGTAGTAATATTTCATATTATTCTTTTTAGTCTTTCCCAAATTACACTCTTTTTGAGGAAAAATATCATAAAAATTAGATTATTTGACCAAATACCATTTCTTTGGCTACTCACAAAAACAGCATCGTTTAAGGGTATTTTGTGTTCGTTTAGTTGTATTTTCATCAAATACAAACCTTTAAAAGCTTGTTTTTTTTACAATCCGAAAGGGTTCTCTATACTTGGCATGGGCTGCGTAAACCATTTTGGCCCCGCTTCTGTCATATAAAAATGGTCTTCATGTCGAATACCAAAAGCCCCTGGAATACACAACATTGGTTCGTTACTACAAACCATCCCCACTTTGAGTTCTTGCGGATTTTGACGAACCAAATATGGTGGTTCATGTATGTCCAATCCTGTACCATGGCCAACACGATGCGGCAGACCAGGCAAGTCATAATTGGGGCTCAAGCCACCATTTGCAATTACCCTTCTTGCTGCAGCATCTACTGCACCACAAGTAGCCCCCAACTGAGCCGCATGAAAAGCAGCCTCTTGCGCTGCTTTTTCCAAATTCCAGATCTCGGTTTGCTTTTTATTGGGAACTCCAAACACATAAGAGCGTGTAATGTCCGAAATATAACCATGTAATTGACATCCAGTATCGATAATTACCATTTCGTTTTCTTGCAAGGTTTTTGGTTGTGCAACCCCATGAGGATATTGGGTATCCGCTCCGAACAACACAATACAGAAGTACGAACCTGAAGGTATACCCGCTTTGACGTGGGCATTATCGATAAAATCTATAACTTCTTGGGCGCTTATTCCTACTCGCAAGATAGCAGCAGCTGCTTGCTGAACTTCGATAGTAATATCTTTTGCTTTTTGCAGTAAGGCAATTTCACTCTCACTCTTTTGCATTCTACAAACCGTGGTAATTTTAGATGCAACAGATATTTGAATACTTCCTACCACCCGTCGCAGGTTATCTACCAAAAACCAAGGTGCCATTTCGTCTACAGCCAAGTATTTCGCACCATTATAATCCAATAAATGATGCACCAATTGGTACGGGCTTTCATGTTCTTCCCAGCAATGTATCGGTGCTTGTACTTTACAATATTTTAGAAAAGTTCCTTCTTCAAATTTTGGAACAATATAATGTAAACTTCCATCCTGCAGCAATATAGCCCCAACCATACGCTCAGAAGCATTCCATGGAATTCCAGTGAAATACAACAAATTAGAACCAGCATTAATGTACAAAGCATCCATTTTTCGTGTGATCATTATGGATACGGCTTTGTCTATACGAGATAAATACTCATTTCTGCTTATGGGAACTGCATTTGCCGTTCTATCCGCAATTTTTTCTAGTTCTTTTTCCGCTGTGCTTCCTCCGACACCAATTGTACGCATATTGTTAAGTTTAGTCTTCAAAACAGTGCTCGAGTTTGTTTCCCTACTCTAAAGATACTGTTCCTTTTTAGTTTTATTTCCATTAAACAAAAAGAATTTCTCTGCAATTTAGTGCTCCAAAAAACACGAGCAATTGCCAACCATATTTCATTTCACATCCTTTTTTGGCTTACCGATTGTTCTTATCTCACATAGAATTTCAATACTCAAATTTAGGCTATTTCAAACAATTTTTTTATCAAATTCTCAACTCTTTTTAATTAATTGTTATTCTATTAAAATACGATAGTTTCCATTTTTTTTATCGCAATAGTTAATACCCTTTTTAGCAAAATACTAAAAAGGAGACACTATTTCCTATCCAAAAGCAATCCCTTGCCTCTAAAACTTGTTGGTTCTGCATTATTTTCTATCTTCGATAAGTGAATACAAACAATTTGGTTTTAATAATTGGCCTTACTTGGCCCGAACCCCAAACTACTGCTGCTGGAAGAAGAATGTTACAACTGCTGCACAGTATGCTGGAAGCTGGTTATCAGTTACATTTTGCCTCGGCTGCTTCTAAAACTCCTTTTAGCGAAGATTTAACGCAGTTGGGCATAGCAGAAAAACCCATACAACTAAATCACCATAGTTTCAATACCTATGTGCAGGAATTACAACCAAATTGGGTGCTATTTGATCGATTTATAAGTGAAGAACAATTTGGATGGCGTGTACGTGAGGCCTGTCCCAAGGCATTGTGCATTTTAGATACCGAAGATTTGCACCTATTGCGACATGCCCGCGAATTGGCCTTCAAGAAATCTAAAGAACCTAAAAGTTTTTTTTATTCCAATATCGCAAAACGAGAAATTGCCAGTATCTATCGCTCCGATATAAGCTTGATGATATCCCAATCCGAAATAGAATTATTGACCAAAAACTTCCAAGTTCCTGCTTCCTTGCTTTATTATCTGCCATTTATGGAGAACATATCCGATGAAGACAGTCTAGTCGGTTTTGAAAATCGACAACATTTTATGAGTATTGGCAATCTCAAACACGCACCCAATGCAGATGCCATTCGGTATTTATATGAAGAGGTTTGGCCTCATATCCGTAAAAAAATCCCCCAAGCCGAAATTCATGTTTTTGGTGCATATGGCGACCAAGGCATTCAACAATTGCACCATCCTGATATTGGTTTTCTAATAAAGGGGCATATACCACAAATTCAATACGCTTTTGAACCATATAGAATATGTCTATCCCCATTGCGCTTTGGCGCTGGACAAAAAGGAAAGCTCATTGATAGTATGCGATTTGGCACCCCAAATATCACTACCCCAATTGGAATAGAATCGATGTGTGCCGATCCCAAGATTTGGAATGGCCTGGTAGCAACAAATACCGAAGATTTTGTTGCAGCTGCTATCTCCCTATACCATGATCGAGTAGCATGGAAAGCAGCACAAAAAAGAGGATTGGACTTGCTACAAGACAATTTTAACTATTGTAATTGGAGTAAACAATGGATTCAAACTATGAAAATAAAAGAAAAGCAATTGGAGTCCCATAGAGCAAACAATTTTGTTGGTCAAATGTTGCAGCACCATCACCATGCTAGCACCAAATACCTCTCGAAATGGATTGAGGGCAAACACAGCGATTAACTCCTTTTATTTCAAAAGATTAAGCGAACTGCCACAACCAAATATTGGGACTGTTTTGGCTGCTGCTTTTGGATGTGCTAAAAGCTCACACTTTTTTACAACATCTATTGATTCACCAAACAAAAACCTATACCCCCCCCTTTATTTCATTTTCTATTTTAAAAAAAATGGCACTCGTTTATAAAATCCGTAGTTCCAATTTATTTGACTTTAGAAAATAGGTAGCTCCATTTTTCATAACCATATATCCAAAAAAAACGTAAATAATCTAAAACTTAATACGGCTACATTATTTAAAGTTTATTATTGCAAGTGATAAACTGTAATAAATTGATTAAAAAGCAAAAAATAGCCTTAATCGGAGGAGAAGACGCTCACAAACGTATCGCTCTTTCTCGCTTACTTACCCAACAAGGATATGATGTTAGTATTCTAGGAAGCAAAACATATGACTACCCCGAAGACATCCAGTTTATACCATACAATCTCAATAGAAAGCTCAATCTATCATCAGATTTTAAAACCATATTAGAATATCGAAGACTATTTGCAAATCATGACTTTGATATATTACAGACCTTCGACACCAAACCGGCCTATATGGTTCCCTTGGCCAACTATTTTGCCAAAAAACGAATTATCGTGCGTACCATTACAGGTTTGGGTACTGTATTTATGTCCAATTCCATCAAGTACAAAATACTTCGCTTGATATATATCTTACTCCATACTTTAGCAAAATTTCGAGTTACCCATACTAGTTTTCAAAACGAAGACGACCATCGGATTTATCTTAAAAATCGCTTAGTGAACAAAAACAACAGTTCGCTAATATTTGGCAGTGGTATCGACCTCAAACCAAATTATCCCCAACGAGACAATGCAAGATTTACATTTTTGTGTGTTGGCCGATTGGTATACGAAAAGGGCATACACAACTATTTACAAGCTGCAAAGCTATGTAAAGAAAGAGGATATGATTTTCGCTTTGTACTTATCGGTCCTTTGGAAGAAGATTCGGAAAATCTGAATGCAGAAATGTTGGAACAACACAAAGAAGCAGTAGAATGGCTCGGCTCACGCAATGATGTAGCCGAATGGATGAAAGGTGTTGACGCCTTTGTGCTCCCAACATTTAGAGAAGGTTTTTCTAGAGTTTTGCTCGAAGCAGCTTCTTTTGGATTGCCAATGATCACCACCAATGTGCCAGGTTGTAAGGAAATTGTAGCCCACGACAAAGAAGGCTACCTTATAGGAGTAAATAATACCCAACAATTGGCAGACGCTATGATAAAATTGGCGTCCAACCCACAAAAAGCAAAAGTTATGGGAGCCAACGCCTTTGATAAAGTCAAACAGTTTAGTATTGAAATCATAACAGAAAAGTATATAACCTTATATAGAAAATATGAAAATCCCGTTCTCTCCGCCGCTCATCAATGAGCAGGTAAAAAAAGAAGTAAACGAATCTTTAGATTCGGGTTGGATTACAACAGGACCAAAAGTAAAACTTTTAGAAGAGCAAATAAAAAGCTATACAGAAGCTCCAAAAGTACTCTGTGTAAATAGTTGGACATCTGGGGCCATACTTATGCTCAAATGGTTTGGATTGCAAGAAGGTGACGAAGTCATTCTTCCTGCATATACCTATGCCGCTACCGCACTTGCTGTCATACACGCTGGAGGAAAGCCCGTAATGGTAGATGTATGTGAAGATTTTAATATGGATCCTACAGCCTTAGAAAAGGCAATTACTGCCAAAACCAAAGCGGTTATTCCAGTGGATATTGCAGGCATGCCTTGTGACTATGACACTATTTACCAAGTAATAGAGAGCAAGAAATCCTTTTTTCAAGCAGACAATCCTATTCAAGGAAGGCTAGGACGTATATTGGTCTTGTCGGATGCTGCACATTCTATAGGAGCCAGTTATAAAGGAAAAATGACAGGAGTATTAGCGGATGTAACTGTATTCTCTTTACATGCTGTTAAAAATGTTACTACCGCAGAAGGTGGTGCTATTTGTATAAACATGCCAAAACCTTTCGACAATGAAGAGTTGTACAACCAATTGCGCTGCTATGCTCTCAATGGTCAAACCAAGGATGCTTTTACCAAGACAAAAGCTGGAGCATGGAAATATGATATTATCTATCCTGGATTAAAAATAAATATGCCCGATGTATTGGCTGCCATAGGTATTGGACAAATGGCGATTTATCACCAAGAAGTTTTACCTATTCGAAGAGCCCTTTTTAAGCGTTACAACAACTATTTTAGCAAGCAGCAATGGGCCATCAATCCACAATTGGAAACAGAATACAAGCAGAGTTCATGTCACTTATACGCACTGCGAATTAAAGGAATAGACAGCAGCACTAGGGATAAAATTATTGAAGATATTTCGACCAAAGGTATAGCGGTAAATGTTCACTTTCAACCCCTGCCCCTTCTAAGTCTTTTCAAACAAATGGGATACCAAATTTCCGATTATCCAAATGCATATGCGCAGTTTGAAAACGAAATTTCATTACCTATTTATCCACAGTTATCAAATGAAGCTGTAGATTATATCAACCAAAGTATAACAGAGGTCGTTTTGGCTCATATTCCAACTTATGCTTAAAAGATTATTTGATATCCTTGCCTCGGGCTTTGGAATATTGATCCTTTCCCCTATTTTGCTCATTTTGTCGCTTGCCATTTCCTTTGGATCTAGAGGAGGGGTGTTTTATCGTCAAGAACGAATTGGCAGATATGGCAAAGCATTTCGTATATTTAAGTTTCGCTCGATGTATACCGATTCGGATAAAAAAGGACTTTTGACTGTAGGCGATCGAGATCCTCGTGTTACACCAATTGGATATTATTTGCGAAAATCCAAATTGGACGAATTGCCACAATTACTCAATGTATTTATCGGAGATATGAGTCTGGTTGGGCCACGTCCGGAAGTAGAACGATATGTTGATTTATATTCCACAGAAGATAAAAAAGTACTGAGAGTTCGACCCGGAATAACCGATTATGCCTCTATACATTACCGCAATGAGACGGAAATTCTGAAAGCAGCTAGCGATCCAGAAAAAAAGTATATCGAAGAGATCATGCCTGCAAAATTGGCATTAAACAAAAAATACATAGACGAAAAAAGTTTATATACAGACATAAAAATTATTTTTGCAACATTTAAATCGATAGTAGAAAACTAGTAATATGGAGCTTCTCAACAATCCCTTTACTTCCCCAACCTATACCTCAACATGGCAAAAACATTTCAGAAAAGATCAAGAAATGTTTCGCTTTGAAAGTATCAAAGACCTTACTTTCTTTAGAAATATAAAAAATGGTTTGTATATCAATTTGGGTACAGTGAAAACTCTGGGTATCAACTATCAACTAGATTCACAAGCAACATTTGAAGATATTAGACACAAGACTTTTCTTGTTTATGATGTTCCAGACTATGCTACTAGGGAGAATACACACCCAAACTTGGGAATAAAATCAATATCCCAATATGCTGGATACCGTGTAGATACAGCTGTTTTTGAGGATTTGGAGGATTATATTGTTAAAACCTTGAGCAAAAATAGACGCAAAAGTTTTATGAAAGCTTGGCGAAAATTGGAGCGCGAACACGACATCCGATATAAAGTATTTTATGGTGAAATCGATAAAGATACATATCGGCAGTTATTTGATAAGTTGCACCATATGATGGCCACTCAGTATGAGGAGAAATCAGAAATCAATTATCATATGAGTGATCGTACTCAAAACTGGCATTTTGAATTATTCTATAAACTCATCAACGAAAAAAAAGCCTCTTTTAATGTAATCTACAATGAAGAAACCCCTATTGCTATTTCTATCAATTATCATTCTGATGATATATTCTTTGCCCCTTTTGGATGTTATGATCAAAAATATCTGAAATACGGTATAGGCAATATTCAAATGATGAAGGAACTGTCCTGGGTATTTGAAAACAAAGATTGTCGGTATTACGATTTGGGGAAAGCTTCTTATGGTTACAAGCAAAGGTGGGCCAATCAAAAGTACTATTACAATTACCATATCCTATATGATAAAAAATCTGTTAAGGCCAATTTTTGTGCCCTATCAGTCTATTTGTATTTTAAAGGAAAGTCTGTACTTCGTGTTTGGTATTACAAACTAAAGAGCTTGCGAAAAAAATAAAATCTCTTTTTATAAGACCACCATTGTTCCATTAAAATGGTGGTCTTATAATTGTAATAATAGGCTACGATAAATGGGTTATCGCTTTGCTGAAATTCGGTGCGATTCTCCTTTTTATGGAGAAATCTCGTACCACTTCTAACATACCAAATTACGCCATAAAGTATCTAAAAAAAGGACTAGAAACTCTTGAAAAAAGCAAAGCAAAAAAGAGCGTATATGGGCTATTATCCAAAATAACAACCTTTCAACTTGTCCATAGGGTATATGCTAAAAATTTCACTATATTCGGTATGACTCCATAAATAATTATTCGCTATGGCTATTACCAACAATCCTTTCACCTCAAGCATATACAAAGAATTATGGCAAAAATTTTTCATTAAATCAGAACCTGTAAAAGCATTTCTAGCTATAAAAGGCGTCTATTTTCAGCTATCGAAAATAGGAATCTACATCAATATTGGAACGGTAAAAACTCTAGGTGTAGATTATCAAATCAACCAAACTGACAATCTAAAAGACATTGGGTCAAAATCTCTTATTATCTATGATGTTCCCGATTATATTGAGATAGAAAACCGGCATCCAAACTTGGGACTAAAAATATCCAAACAATATGAGGGATTTCGTATCAATAGTAGTGCTTACAGCAACTTTGAAGATTATTTGTTTCGAACCTTAAGTAATAGACGACGCAAAAAATACCTGAAAGCTAAAAGAAATATGGAGCGAGAGCATCAAATCCGTTATCAAACCTATTTTGGCAATATCGAGAGAGCAACATACGAGAATTTATTTGAGCGTTTGTTTGTGTTCATGAAAAAACAATATGAAGCAAAAAGAGAACAAAACTATCATACCGCCCCACTTCACAAGGAATGGTATAAGGAATTGTTTTTTGCCCTTTTCCAAGAAAAACAAGCATCTTTTCATGTTATTTACAACCAAGATAGCGCTATAGCAGTGGCGGTCAATTACCATGCAGAAAATATGTTGTTGGCACCATTTGGCAGTTATGATCTCGCCTATATCAAATATGGTATTGGCAATATACAACGTATGCAAAAACTAGAATGGGTATTTGAAAACAAAAAGGCAATCTATTACGATCTAGGCAAAGAATCTTATGGCTACAAACAACGATGGTGCAATGAGGTATATCACTATAATTATCATGTTTTGTACAACAGAAAATCTGCATGGTCTACAATTAAAGCTTTGGGAATTCACAGTTTTTTTGTACTCAAAGCAATAGGGAGAAAAGCCTATTATAGGTACAAAAAAATAACACCTAGATCTATCGTATTGCGAATTCGGTTACTCTTCCCCGGAAAAATGCTTTCACAAAGCCTAAAAACAAAAAACAGCTAAACCTCCTTTAATTATAAGTCGCTCAAAAACAAATTATTGACATAAGAAAACGCATGAAAGGAATGTTTCTTTTCATGCGTTTTTTTCATGGTACATTTCTCTACAGTCTCTATAGATTATTCTTAAAATAACTACCGTGAGTTGGATATACCTTAAACACTGGGGTTTTTGACATTCTTAGAATAAGCCTAGATACGCAGGACTAAACGAACTCACTTTAACTAGAGAAACCGCCAAAGCTAATACTGGTTTACATACCATTTTTGAAAACAATAGTACGTCCATACACTATCGGTATTGTCTGCTTTAGCATCCAAATGCTCTTGTACTAGTTTGCTTATAGCATCTGTTTCAAAAATATGTTGTTTTTTCAAAAATTCTGGATCAATATAGGATTCTAATTCTTCTCGCAAACCCGAACGCAACCAATCACCTACTGGAGAATCAAATCCTTTTTTGCTTTTTTCCAAAAAGTCCGCAGGAAACTCTGATTTAAAAGCCTCCTTTAGTAGCTTTTTCTTATTCCACCCATCCAACAAATAGTCTTCTGGTAAGCTATTGGTAAACTTCCACAGTGTTTTGCTTAGGAATGGCGCACGACACTCCAAAGAAGCCAACATACTAGTTCGATCTACCTTGGGTAGCATCCCTCCTTCCAAACTCACTATTTTGTCTATTGCTCTAAAGTCGGTCAAACAATCTGCACTTTGTTTTTGAAGCTTATGTTTATAATAATCAAAAATATGGCGCTTTTGATACTGCGGTTTAATAATTTGTTGCAATCGTTTCTGGGTTGTCCCCAAGGAGATAATATCCCAATAATAATTCCCTTTATAATCAATGCTATTTAGCATCTTTTTGATTTTAAAACGTTTGCCTCTCAAATCACTTTTTGTAGTCAAAAATGGTTTGGCAATTTTGAGCAAAAATTCATGCACTGCTTTGGGAATCCATTTGGTATATCGCTTATTGAGGGTACCTATATAGTATTTATTATATCCACCAAATACTTCATCTCCACCATCTCCAGTTAGCGCCACTTTTACATGTTCTCTAGTTTTGGAAGACACCAAAAAAGTAGGCAAACTAGCCGTATCTGAAAAAGGTTCATCAAAGTTTCTCAAAATTCGATCAATGTCATCAATAAGATCGTTTTCATCTAAAATAAACTCATGATGCTTGCTACCAATCTGATCGGCGACCACACGCGATTTATCGGTCTCGTCAAAAGCTTTCTTCTCAAATCCTATCGAAAAAGTGTTGATTGGCTGGTTTTGATCTTTTGCCAAACACCAAGATACAATAGAACTATCTACACCGCCCGATAAAAATGTTCCCAATGGCACATCCGATATCGATCTAGATTGCACACTTTCTGTTACCAGCTTCTTCGTTTTTTGCTTTGCTTCTTCAAAACTAATGTCCAATTTCTTTTGTGGAGCTATAGCCTCTTTATCTATAACTGTTATCTCAAAAGTCTGTTTAGTCAAGTCGAAACTTAGCATATGATTGGCTTCCAATTTGTGTATATTCTCATATATAGTAAAAGGAGCTGGGATGTATGTAAGTCTAAAATAATAATTGATCCCTAAAGCCGAAATTTCCGGTTTTTCTGGCAAGACTTTCAAAATCGATTTAAGTTCTGAAGCCCAAACAAAGTGTGATGCATCTTGATAGTAATACAGTGGTTTTTCACCGAAAAAATCTCGAGCAATAAACAGTTTGTTTCGATTTTTGTCTAAAACACTAAAGGCAAACATACCATCGAGCTTATCAAAAGCTTGTTCCCCTTCGGTCTCATAAAGTTTCAATATCACTTCAGTATCACTAGATGTATGAAAAGAAACCCCTTTTGAAATCAATTCTTTTTTCAATTCCAAGAAATTGTAAATCTCTCCATTAAAAACCAGTACTATCTGTTTATCTTCCGAATAGAAAGGTTGGTTACCTGTAGTCAAATCGATAATAGATAATCTTCGCATTCCCAATCCAATTTTTAAATCATCCAATTGGGTGATATAACTACCTGCATCGTCTGGCCCACGATGAATGATGGCATCATTCATTTGCTTCAAACGATTCTCTGCTGCTTGTGTATTTTCTTTATCTGATATTACAAATCCGTTTATTCCGCACATTCTTTTATTTTTTCTAAGTATAAATTCTGCAACATCTTGGCATTGGCTTCTAAGTCATAGCCACTCTGCTGTATTGCCTTTAAAGTATCTTTTCTTTCTAATTGCATTTGTTTTCTTGCTGCTGTAGCCCAAGCCTCCGTACCATCTGCCAATGGCAAAAAACGAAGTATATCGGTTATGGCAATTTCTGTAGTGATATTGGCAGAAGCCAATACTGGCAATCCTGCAGCCTGAGCCTCCACCAAAGTTAATGGTAGTCCCTCATAAATAGAAGGAAACAACATCAAATCAAAAGCTTGCAGCAATTCGTCCACATCATTTCTAGAGCCTAAAAACAATACTTTATTATCGATTCCCAATTGTTGGACTTCTTCTTGTATTTCTTCAAAAAGTCCACCACCACCTACCAGTAATAGTTTGAGATTGGGGGTTGTTTGCAACATACTAGCAAAACATTGAACAATGAACTTGTGGTTTTTAGCTTCATTAAAATTCCCCACATGACCAACTAGTTCTATACCCTCCAAACCAAGTTCTTTTTTCTTAGCTATTCTTTTGGTAGCATCCCATCGAAATCTTTTGGCATCTATGGCATTATTTATTACAATAAAATTTTTAGATTTTGAGCCATACATCCATTTACCAGCTTTTTCACCACATGCCAGGTGCACGGTGGCATTGCGCACCAAGGAAGGTCTCAACAAATTTTGTACTATTTCTTTAACTGTACTTACCAAATTGATATTCTTTTCGAATATTTTTTTATACCAAGGAGTAATCGAAGTATGGGAATGTGAGATTCGAATTAGAATACCAGCTTTCTTTGCAGCTTGTATTACAAAAGTACCATAAGCATTGATATGTGAGTGCACTATATCATAATCTTTGTGGGTGGCAAAAAAATGCTTTAATGCCTTTTTATATTTGAAATAATTGGCTGGCAAAATTCGTGGCATAATATAAATATTGCCTCCCATAGCTCGTATTTCTTCATCAAAAACACCTGCTTCTTCAAAATGTAAAAGGAAATCGAACTGAACCTTGCTCTTGTCCATTCCTCGGTAATAATTCATTGCCATTACTTCAGCACCGCCATGATCCATCATGCCTAGCACTTGTAATACGCGTATGGGTTTGTCTTCAGTCATTTTATTCATGGTATGATTAGGTTACTGATTTATAGTATTCAATAGCAATTTTTCGTATATTTCTAAAATCACCTTACTATCATAACGTTGGTATACACTTTCGATAACCATATCCGGATTGAGATTGGGCAGGTTTTGCAGTTTTTTCACATAAGCTTTTTCGTCGGCCAAGATAAATCCGTTTACACCTTGTTCTATGATTTCTTTCGTTCCTCCTGGTGCAGGAAAGGCCAAAACAGGTGTTCCCACAGCACAGCTTTCCAAAACGGCATTTGGGAATCCTTCTACATAGGAACCCTGCAAAAACCAGTCGTTTTGAATAAGATAAGAAACCACATCGTCGGTATAGGAAACAAAACTTACTTTAGAAGTCATTCCTAAACTTTTCACATGGCTTTTTATTTCTGCTTCCTTATCTCCACTGCCTATAATCGTATAATGATAATCTCTTTCCAATTGGGACAAGCTATTCAGAATCCGCTCATGGCCTTTTTCTGCGCTCAATCGACCTATAGTAATCAAACGCAATTGCTCCGTTTTTGGAGCGCGAGTTCGTGCAAGCCTTTCTATGGTAACCGGATTACCAATCACATGTACCTTATCGTTTGAAACCGAATATAATTTCTTGAAATCAATTTCCATATCTTTTGACTGACAAACAATACTATCGGCTTTTTTGAAAGCCAAACTAGAAAGTTTGTCATACAAAAAGCTCTTAGATCCAAATTGACTTATGCTACTAATTACACTAGCTTCTCGTATAATAAATTTGGTGTTTCTAAAATAAAAGGAAAGGAGCCCTGCAGCAGTATTGAGATGTCCAATAGAACTAAATACTACTTTGGGTTTTTCTCTCCTCAAAAAGCCAAAAAAAGCTGGAATCGCAAAAAGCAAACGCGATTTGTTGAGAAAACACACTTTGGCGTCTCCTGTATCATAGGCCACTTTGTTGGAACTACCGATAACCAACATGATGGGCTCAAAACGTGTTCTATCGATACGCTTTGCCAAAAAGCTCAAAACCCTTTCGGCCCCACCTGCTTCCAATGATGGTAAAACAAATACTATTTTTGACTTCATAAATTTTATTAAACGGGTTGTAGATTTTCTTTTTTTGGTAATTCCAACATCTTTCCAAATTCGAAATCATAGGCATCGGGTTCAAATCGAATGTTACCCCCACCAATATGAAACGTGAGTTCCCCAAAATAAAGCTTACCTCCTACATCATAAAAATCAACTCTGAGATTGGGGAAACCCTTGGCAACTTTCTCCCCGAGGGCTATCATTTTCTTAAAGTTTTTTGGTTCTGGGGTAAATATATCTTGTTCGAATACCATTTTACAAGGTACTTTCTCCCATTCTTTTGTGTAGAATGTAATGGTGAAATCTTCCCCTTTTCTCCGGATGACCTGTGTTATAGCTAGTTTTCCGTTGAAAAAATGCAATTTATAATCCATTGGGATATTTCCTTGCTCATCCAACAATAGTTTTTCAACAATGATATGAGGTTTGATATCCCTATATTGTGCTTCTCTACCATTCCAATAATAATTAAATGCCATATTGAAACGCAAAGTATTTCGAATGGCCGTCCAATTGTGTTCTTTATCATATTTGTCTCGAACAATAATACCGCCCGAACTATCATGGTTGGTTTTTATAATGAAGGGTATATCTGGTAAATTCTCTGGTCGAATATTGTCGGGCTCATCTGTTTCATACAATAGTGGAATAAGATGTTCTTCTCCCCATTTTTCCGCGATAAAATCGCGCACCCTAAACTTATCGGCATACATTCCAAATTCGGGTTTGGTATGATATAGTTTTAGCCAGTAAAGCTTATCGCTCCATCGTTCGGGGTTTTCCCAATTGGGGGAACGTTTCATCCATTTCTCATATCGCTCTAACAAATACTCTTTTGGGGACATCCATTTTTTTAGTAAAAAATAATAATACACTTTTGCCATTGGCAAAAACAATCGGAACAAAATGGGTTGAGAAAACAAATAGTACTTCAAATCTTTCTCCATCAGAAGTTATTTTTTGTGGTTATAAATTGTAATCCATTCCAAAGTCTTCTATTACCTGGTATGGCTGTTGCTCTTTTTAATTTCTTGCTTGGAGCCCAAGAAATGCATTCCATAGGTAAGGGAATAATAATCGATACATGCGACTTATTTATTACAGCAAATGACAACTTATAAAAACAATAATAAATAAAGGCACTATATGCAAGCCACAAGGAAGACAAGCAACTATGCCTTTGTTGTGAAACACACGACTCAAAATTAGGTTGAATAAATTTATAATATTGCTGCATTTAAATAATACTTAACTAACTTTTTTCTGTATCGGCAAGACCAACATCTCACCAAATTTGGCATCAAAACTAGCAGGGTAAAAACGTCCTAAACCACCACCAGCATGAAAGGTAATTTCTCCAAAATAGAGTTTATCTCCTATATTGTAAAAATCTACTCGTATATATGAAAAATCCTTGGCAATAGTTTCTCCCAACATACGCATATTTTCAAAAAGCTCTGGCCTACTCTCCCAGTCCCCCACAGGATATTCCCAAGAACACTCTATGGGATTCCATTGGCTATCATATAGATTTCTTTTGTGATCTTTCATACGACCCGTATCTACCTGAACTATTGCTAGTTTGCCATTGAAATAATGCAATTTATAATCCTCTGGAATATCTCCATTTTCATTGAACAGCAATTGTTCCACTACGATGTGAGGTTTTACTTCTTTGTATTGCACCTCTCTTCCATTCCAATAATAATTAAAAGCCATATTCCAACGCAGCGTATTTCGAATCATCGTCCAGCTAATGGTAGGATCCGTTTTGTCCATTACAATTATACCACCAGAACTATCATGGTTGGTTTTGATAATAAAGGGGATATCTGGTAAGTTTTTAGGTTGGATATCTGCTGCATTCTTTGTTTCGTACAAAAGAGGAATCAAATACTCCTCACCCCACAACTCTTTAATAAAGCTTCGCACCCTGTATTTGTCGGCAAATCGACCATCTTTGGTGGAAGTGCTATTTAATTTGAGCCAATTTAATTTTTCATTAATCGTTATTGGAGAATCAAAGTTGGGGGCATGCCCCATTACTTGCGAAAATTTAGATTTCAAAAACCATTTGGCAGGCAGGTATTTCTTCAACAAGAAAAAATAATACAAATGTGCCAGAGGCAAAGCCAAATTGAACAAAAAAGTATTCTCAAATATGCTATTTTTTATTTTTTTTCTCATAGGAAAAACTCTGAACATTAGGGGTTTTAAAAACTCTATTTTTATCTTCTGTCAATATATAGGCTACATATATAAAAACTGGCATCAAATAAGGTTGGTTTATTATGGTCTGCAAACTAGCCATAAAAATTACCAAAGGCACCATAATACTTGCCGAAAAGATTTTTACCGACATACTGGCAAACAATATATTTTTGAAATAAATCAGCAGCATACTTACAAATACGATCAAAGCTAATATACCTGCATCGGCCCATATATATAAAAAGGTATTGTGCACTCTGGCTTTTAATCCAAAATCTAAACCTCTTCCAAAAAATGGATTTTCCCTTAGGTAAACCATTAGATTTTCAACCAATTCGCTTCTACCCGAAAAATCCACTTCTTGCATATTGAAACTCAGCAAATTCACCAAATTTCGAATTTTGTGTTGTTGGTGCACCGACAGATCGAGATGCGCTGTCAAAATTTCTATCTGCAAGAGCAAAGTATATACTATTGGAGCCATTATGAGCATCAACAACAAACGATTTTTGGTAAACCATTTGTAGTTGAGCAACGCAAACACCAAAATAAATGCTAACAATCCTGTAGTTGACAATGTGAGTAAAAGCGCATAAAAGCTTACGATCAATAAGGTCAATTTTAGTGTTTTTTGCCAAATGTTTTTTGGAATAAACTTCATATATAAAAACACAAAGCCCAAAATACAAACCAAAGCTGCGTTGTTGGCATCACCATACACTCCTTGGGCTCTTTCTACACCATGTTCTATATCGTCTTGAAGATTGACGGTATCATAATCTATTTGGTAGATCTGAAAAATGATTAGTGTAACATTGGCTATAGTAAAAGAAATCATTGCCGTATTGGCAAAGAGTTTTTGGAACTCTTCAAAGCGAAAAAACACCATAAATGTAAGCGCATAAACGACAGAGAAAAAGGAGGACATAAAATTGATAGGCCACATATGATAAAAACTAGCTATCACCGCTAGTATATAGTAAACCAGATAAAACAATATCCAATTTCTAGCCAATGGAGAAAAAGCTTTATTCTCTTTAAAAGTAAACAATAAAATGGTTCCCAATATAGGAGTTACCAAAGTCATATAAGTAATCAATTGTGCCATGCTTAGCCCCAAAAACAGGATCAACCAACCTTGCAAACCACATGCACTAAATACAAATGGAAAAATAAAACAAAGCCCTATGATTCTATTCAACTGCATGTCTATTTTTCGATTACTTGGTTTAATACTCTTTCCCAGTGGTCTGTTACCTTTTCTAGTTCAAATTTCGCAATAGAATTTGGTGCCAACACCTGGTATTTATGACGCAAATCATCATCGGTTATCATACGTTCTATGGCGTTTTGCATAGCATCCATATCCTGATCGGGGACCAAGATGCCATTTTTCCCATTTTCAATTATCTCCGAAGGTCCAGTACGGCAATCAAAAGCTATACAAGCTGTGCCTTGCGAAAGCGCCTCCAATAATACCATAGGCAATCCTTCGGTGCGAGAAGATAGAACAAAAACCTCAGCCTCTCGCATGAGTTTGGCTACTTCTGAGCTAAAACCATATAGTTCTATTTGTTTCTCTATGCTCATTTTTTTTGCCAAGTCTACTAGCACTTCCTGACTGGCTGCATCTTTTTTCCCTATCAATCGAATTTTCCAATCTTGATGGTTTCGCAAAACAGGCGCTGCAGTACGAATAAGATTGTCATAGCCTTTGATATGGTATTTATTGAGGTTTCCAACACCCAATAATACTTTTTCTCTTGTAGTCGTATTCTGGTTCTTAGCAAAAGAACATGGGTTGTACATTACCTCTGTAGCTATGTTATTCTTCTGATATAAGTTTTTGTCGAAATGCGTCAAAACCAACACCCTATCTACCCATTTGTAAATCCGTTTTCGAATAATATTTTTCCGAAACCAGCTACCATTCCCAAAATTGGTGTGTTCGGATACCACTAATGGGATAGACCGCAACAGCTTTACAGCAATGGTTGCCAAAAATGCAGTTTCGGAGATAAACGCAACCGCAACATCGGGGCGATTCGATCTCTCTTTATAAAATCTATACAGATTGTAACCATTGTTGAGACTATGGTTCCTAACCCTATTGATTTGCAAACGTATTCGTTCTACATTATTGTCGAAAACATAAGCATCTGCTAATTCGTTGTTGAGAGTAATCACGCGTATCTGGTGCTCTCTATTGGCCAACTCATCCGCTACCAAGCTAAGCACCCTTTCTGCCCCACCAGCATCTAAACTATTGATGATAAAATCTATTTTCATGCTGGTTTCAATTTTTTATATGCATCATACGTATACCACAAAAACAAAAGACTATTGAGAATCAATACCAAACTAGTACTCAAAGCCAAACCGTAAACTTGCATACTATCGATTAGAAGATAATTGAGTATAAAGTTGGTGAACACGGTGATAAATGCTGCCCAAGCCATAAAACTGTTTTTATTTATACTAGTCAAGAAGTTAACCAAAATACGAGTAAGTAAGAAAAATGGCACATGCAAAAGCAACAGCATCTGTATTTTACTCACTATAGCGGTATCTTCTGTGGTAAATTCATTTCTTTCAAACAATAGTTGAATAATGGGTTCGGACAATAATACCAAACCAACAACCAATACCATGGACAACAAAAAGGTTATTTTGAGAATACGAAACAATTCGCGATAGGCTTTATGAATATTTTCAGTTACCAATTCTGAGAAATGCGGCAATAGTACCTTACCCAGAGCAATCATGGCTATCGAAATCATAAAGGCAGGTATTTTTTCACCATAGCTCAATGCGATAACCGAACCTGCCACCAAAGAAGACGCAAAAAACTGATCTACCACAGGATTGACCGCAGTTAGCAAACCAGAGATCGTTTTGGCAGGCAACTGTTGCAGCATCACTCGCATATTGTTGTTGAGTTTAATTGGTCCAAAATGCAAAAGTTTCCAATATAAGTTACCGCTAAGCAGATGGATAAAACTAAAAAAGGTACCAATAAGCATACTTCCAACCAATACATAGTCTCCCATAACATCTCTAAAGAAATAGAGACACAAAAGGGTGACTATAGCAATATATGCAGCGCTCACACTAGAGAACAAGAATTTTTGCTTTATTTCCAAAAGCGCACTCAAATAGCTGTCTAAGCCCCAAAGCAATATACATGGTAGAAGCACCAATAGTTGCTTATGTATCAGTGCATAAAACGCCAATTCGTGATCTGGAAAAATACTCGGTAAAAAATACTGGCTACTAAAAAACAATATACCAATAAAAAACAAACAAATTCCAACTATAATGAGCAAGACCAAAGATTGAAAACCTTTGATATTGCCTTTGTTTCGCAATTCTTCAATATAATTGGGAATAAAAATATTTCGAATTGCCCCAATAAAAACCGATTCGATAAAAGTAGGTATAAGAACCGCCAAAGCATAGGTATCCAAAAATTGGCCCATACCAAAGCTACTCCCCACTTGCATCTCCTTAAACATGCCCAAGATCTTCACTCCTAAAGTGATACCTCCAACAATGAGTAAGTTGACAATTAAAGGATTCTTTAAATATTGCTTGAGTTTATGCCACATCTATTACAGTCTCCCACTTATTTTATCGGACGTTAAAAACCCTTTCACATCATAAATAATACCATGATCATTCATAAACTGATCGATATTGAGTTCTAAATATTCTTTATGGGAAACTGCCAATACAACGGCATCGTAGGTTTGATTTGGTACTTTTTTTACCATATCAATACCATATTCTTCTTTTACTTCTTCTACCGAAGCCCATGGATCGTAAACGGTGACCTCGGTACCGTATTCTTTCAAATCGCGAATTACATCAATCGCTTTGGTATTGCGTACATCAGGACAATTTTCTTTAAAAGTAATTCCTAAAAATAATATTTTGGATCCCTTTATTTTAATATCGTTTTGCACCATGAGTTTAATTACCTCGCTGGCTACATATTTTCCCATACCATCGTTCATTCTACGCCCGGCCAGGATGATTTCTGGATGGTATCCAAACTCTTGAGCTCTCTGTGCCAAATAATAAGGATCTACACCTATACAATGCCCTCCAACCAAACCTGGTTTAAATGGCAAAAAGTTCCATTTGGTAGCAGCCGCATTCAATACATCATGGGTATCAATTTCCATCAAGTTGAAGATTTTGGCCAATTCATTTACAAATGCAATATTAATATCTCTTTGGGAGTTTTCTATCACTTTAGCTGCCTCCGCTACTTTGATTGTAGGAGCCAAATGTGTTCCAGCTTCAATTACCGAAGCATATAGATCGTCTACTATTTTTCCAATTTCTGGTGTCGAACCCGAAGTGACTTTCAGTATCTTCTCCACGGTATGTTCTTTATCTCCAGGATTGATACGTTCTGGAGAGTAGCCCACATAAAAATCTTTATTGAACTGAAGTCCACTCACCCTTTCTAATACTGGAACACATTCTTCTTCTGTAACTCCAGGGTATACAGTAGACTCGTATACTACGATATCTCCTTTTTTCAAAACCCGACCTACTGTCTCACTAGCTTTGTACAAAGGAGTAAGTATTGGGCGATTGGTACTATCTACAGGGGTAGGTACAGTAACCACATAGATATTGCAATCTGCAATATCCTCAAGTTGATCGGTACAATACAAGCCTTTTTCCATATTGGTATCTTTTACCAATACTGCTTGTAGCACATGGTCTTCTACTTCTAGGGTGCTATCTACTCCAGAGCGCAATTCTTCTACACGCCCTTTATTAATATCAAAACCTATTACTGGGAATTTGGTGGCAAACAATCTAGCCAATGGCAAGCCTACGTAGCCAAGACCAATGATGGCTACTTTATTTGTTGTTGAGGTCATATAATTCGTTTAGTTATATTAAGTTAATAGTAAAACGTATACTTCTGTGGATTATTTTTTATTTTTTACAAATGTTTCCAATACCATTGAACCGCTTCTTTCAAGCCAGTTTTGATATCAAATTGTGGGTCGTAGCCCAATAACTCTTTGGCCTTGTTTATAGATGCTAAAGAATGAGGAACATCGCCCTGACGATTTGGACCATACAAAACTTCTACTTCCCCAATTTTCGGATCCAATTCACTCAAATAGGTTTTTAGCAAATGAACCAATTCGTTTAAAGTGGTTCGCTCTCCGAAAGCCACATTATAAACCTGATTTACAGCAGCTTGATTGTCTGTTGCAATAGCAAGCATATTCATTTGTACAACATTATCTATATATGTAAAGTCTCTAGAAAAAGAACCATCTCCATTGATAGTAGGCGCATTGTACTTCATAAATTGCATGACAAACTTCGGAATTACCGCAGCATAAGCTCCATTGGGATCTTGTCGACGGCCAAATACGTTGAAATATCGCAAACCTATACATTGCATATCATAGGTCTTGGCAAAAATATCGGCATATAGTTCATTCACATATTTGGTAATTGCATATGGGGATAAAGGCTTTCCTATCACGTCTTCCACCTTGGGCAATCCTTTAGAATCGCCATAGGTAGAGGAACTTGCGGCATATACAAAACGTTTCACGCCAGCATCTCTTGATGCCACCAACATATTTAGAAAACCAGAAACATTTACCTCGTTGGAAGTAATCGGATCGTTTATAGAACGAGGTACCGATCCTAATGCAGCCTGATGCAGCACAAAGTCAGTACCTACAACCGCCTTTTTACACATTTCTAAATTTCGTATATCTCCTTCGATGAGTTCAAAATTGGGATTGTCCAAAAAGGGAGTTATATTTTCTCTTTTTCCAGTGGCAAAATTGTCTAAACAAACTACAGTATTGCCATTATCCAATAAGGCAGCGCACAAATTGGAACCAATAAAACCTGCTCCTCCTGTAACTAAAACCTTGTTTTCTTTATCTAATGTAAAAGTCGGTGTCATATCTTTATTTTCATATAAGGCTCATAGCCTGTTTTATATTTTATCTTTAACTGGTATAAACTTAATCTTCTGTATTTTATTATTCATAAAGTTTTTTATCTTTTTGCTCCCCCAACGTTCAACATACTTATGTACCCAATACGAAAACAACAGCATGCCTGTTACTAGCAGTGCTAAAACCAGGTATTTTGGATAAGCTTCCAAGGCATTTATAAGCATATAACCGAGGTTTTGGTGCAAGAGATAAAGTGGATAGGTAAGCGCTCCAATAGTAATATAGCTTTTACTTTGTAAAAATTGCATTTTACCAAAGACTGTGGCCAACATCACGCTATAAAAAACCAAAACAAGACTTATCGTAATATAAGGATTAAAAAACACTCCCATGCGTTCATCTAAATGCATAGCATGCCTTGCAGCATAGATTGCACCAAGTGCTACTGCAAAAGCAAATAGAATCCAATGGGTGTAGTCGTATTTCTTTTTATAAAATAAGTACAATATCATTCCCCCCACAAAGTAGTGACTCCAGATTGGAAAACTTGTCGCATAGATGATTTTTAGCCATATAGGTGAAATTTCAAAGGATATAAACAGTCGCAAAATAGAAACAATTATCAAAAACCACATCAAATAGTTGACATATTTCATTTTCCTAAATAACAACATTACGCCAATTAAAAAATAAAAGCGCAGTTCTACATAAAGTGTCCAATAGACGCCGTCTATATTTTCTACACCAAAAGCTCCTTGCAACATGGTCATATTCACCAAATATTGAAACCAACTCACATCCATAGCCTTTGCATCCCACAACCAAATGGATAAAGCAGTAAGACTTACCGCAAACCAATAGGCCGGATATAAACGGCTTATTCTTGAAGTTAAAAAACGAAATATATTAGAATTAGATGCAGACATCAAAATCACAAATCCGCTTATAATGAAGAACAAATCCACCCCCATATAACCATATTGGGAGAACCCACTGAGCAATTCATACTCCGTTTGAATAAAATTGGGTCGATAGATTCCTCTAAAACAATAGTGATATAAAACAACAAACAGGGCCGCAAGAAAGCGATACAGATCTATTTGATATATTCGTTTGCTATTAGTCATTTCAATTAGTCTAGTGGATTACAAATCTCTTTCTATCCATTTTCTTATTAAAAATTAATAGACAAGGCGTATAAAAAACGGATTAAACTCTTTTTTGGATATAGAAAATCGGTTTATTCTAAGAAAGTCTTGTATACACATCCGTTTTTAATGCCTGTTTTTTATAATAAACACGTTCACGTTACACTTTGTTTTTTAGACACTTGCAGTTTTCGTTTTTTTTATTAGTTCTTCTGCTATCGCTTAAACAAATCACACAAGGGATTGCTATATTCCAAAAAAAAAACTGTCCAAAATGTACATTTTAGACAGCCTTTTCTGTGTGAGCTTACTTTACGATATTTGATACCGTTAATTTTGTTTGTCCACTAGATTTATAAATTCTTCCAAGTTAGTATATCCATCGCCATCTTTATCTCCATTGTGATCTTTGATATTTGGATTGAGTCCCATTGCTTTTTCCCAAGTATCTGGCATTCCATCCTGATCCGAATCATAGCCATCTGGGCGAGTTTTGGTAGGTAAGTTTGGGAATGGTAGCTGTAAATAAGGATTGTTGGCATACCAGCGCAATTGGTAATATCCTACTTGATTTACCGAAATACGATCATTGCTATTTAATGCATCTTCCAAATATTGTTCGTCGTTGCTATCTACATAGGTTTCTACACTTCCATCTTCATTCAAAAATTTGTTGGCCCCTATGTCTTTGAGCAACTCCGTACTCACCCGATCGGTATCCCAGATGTCTGAAATCCCCAATCCTGCCAAAGGACTCTGCGACCTACCTATACTCTCGTCCAGTTGTTTAGAGGTATTTCCAAAAATTCGCCATGCATTCCAATTATCCTTATTCATAAATGCCATACCTTCATAAACATTCCCTTCGGTATAAATTTTACCATTGTTGAATGGCAATACGATATTGTTGAAATAATCGAGAGAATTGCTACCGTCACCACTAATAAATTGCTCGGTAACCTTTCCCATTCGATAAAAATTGTTAATATGGTTTATTTTATTGGCATCTCCTACAGCCGACAGTCGAAACTGCCAATTGTATACAAAGTTGTTATATACATCAAATCGTGCATTACCACTTGTATTAGGCGTACGGTGACCATAACTAATTAGGTTTTTTGCCAAAGTTACATCTCCTGCATAATTGGAGCGTCCATTGGTGTCGCTAGCACCCAATACGATATTGTTTTTTCCATCCGCTACAATACAATACTGCACCGTATGATTTCCTCCTTTGGTCTTTGCATTGTCCCATATCGTAAGGTTCTCATCTCTACCATAAGAAATAGAGAGGTGATCGAAAATCACATCCTTACAACTAGAGGTAACCAAGGTAGATAAGGCTAATCCTCCATTATCTCTATCCATTCTAAAACGAATGTATCGCATGATAATGTTGTCGACACGTTCAAAGTAAGTATAATGACCTTTTAAGGTGATTCCTCCTTTGGGAGCTGTTTGTCCGGCTATAGTAACATTACCATAATCCGGACCATAAACATAAATACCATCCTGCATTTCGATAGTTCCCGAAACATCAAAAACGATAGTACGAGGACCTTTGGTAAAAAGTGCTTCTCGAAATGAACCAGGTCCTGAATCGTTGAGATTAGTCACATGGATTACTTTTCCGCCTCTTCCTCCGGTTACATTGTAGGCAGCACCTTCGGCCAAGGGAAAAGCTTTTAGTTCGGTAGAAACTGTGTCATCAGTATTTGGGTTGCCATCGCTTTGATCTCCATCTCCTGTTTCATCCGTTGGATTTTCAATTCCATCTGGATCTTCTTGGTCGACGATGATTTCTTCTTTGGCGCAAGCAAAAGTTAATAATAAACTAGCTAGGAAAAATAAGCCCATAAATCTGGTTTTGTTGATAGTGTGATAAGACATAAGAATGAGGTTAAGTTTAATGTGATTTTTTTTCTGTTTTATGATTGTTGAGGTTTTTTTCAAAACGATTTTTTTTAAACAATTTATCTCATTTACGTCATTAAACGAAGAAATAGATTCCTTCAACGAGTTTTTTTGCAGTTTTTTAACAATATATTCGATGAAATGCACTATTTACAGTAAAAATACAAAAATTCTAATTAGAAACACGGATTTTGAATTCCATTCTATTCCCTTCCAGATTCCTATTTGGTATTACTTTTCCCTAGAATCCATATTTTTACCGTTTTTATACCAGAAAAATAGGATTTTAAATAGTTTTTATAGAGAACAAACGCTTTTTAAAGACTAAAACAAAGCAAATTAGCTATTTTCCTTATAACGAATACTGGCGCATTTCTCCGATGCAAATAGCCCGCTCATGCCTTCCCAATATGGTATTTCAACTAAAATTTTGGAATTTGACTGGATAGTTGAAGAATATTCTCTAAATCGAAATATCTTTAGCCCTCCAAACAACTTAATTGTTCATGTTATTTAATAGCACCGTATTCCTTATATTCTTTCCATTAGTTTTTGTACTATATTGGAGTTTTCATAAAAGTATAAAAATTCAGAATGTATTGTTGCTCATTGCAAGCTATGTATTTTATGGCTGGTGGGACTGGCGTTTCTTATTCCTTATTGCTTTTTCTAGTATCTTAGATTATTACCTAGGCTTGGCAATACACCAATCCGAAAAACATAAAAAACGCTATCTGCAAGTCAGCATTTTTGCGAATTTAGGATTATTAGCAATATTCAAGTACTTCAATTTCTTTATAGATTCTTGGATCGATTTGTGGAATATGTTTGGCTACGAGATGTCCCATTCTACATTGCAGATCATTTTGCCTGTTGGTATCTCGTTTTTCACCTTTCAAACTATGTCTTATTCTATAGATATTTATAGAGGTAATTTGAAACCCACCAATGACTTTGTGGTTTTCGCCACATTTGTAAGCTTGTTTCCTCAGTTGGTAGCTGGGCCTATAGAAAGAGCTTCCAATTTGATTCCACAGATAGCGCACAAACGGAGGTGGTCGCACGAAAGATTTCAAAATGGTTTGTTTCAAATTGTAGTTGGATTTTTTAGAAAAGTTGTTGTTGCCGACTCTATTGGCTCGCTCGTAGATAGTATTTACAATAATCCAGAGATTCACAATAGTTCTACCATAGCCATGGCAGTTTTTCTGTATAGCTTCCAAATTTACTTCGATTTTAGCGGCTATTCGGATATTGCCATCGGAACAGCCAAATTACTCGGTTTTGATTTTAAAAGAAATTTCAATCTCCCCTATTTTTCATCCTCCATCACCGAATTTTGGAGAAGATGGCATATTTCGCTTTCTTCATGGCTACGCGACTATCTTTATATTCCACTTGGCGGCAATAGAAATGGCATCCTTATGCAATATCGCAATCTATTTCTCACCATGCTACTAGGAGGTCTATGGCACGGTAGTTCATGGAATTTTGTGATTTGGGGCGCCATACATGGGATACTTTTGGGGATAGAAAAACGATTTGGTTGGATTCCCAATCGCTATAAGTTTTTAAACAATGTAGTGGTATTTACAATGGTTACCCTCATTTGGATATTTTTCCGAGCCTTATCTTTAGAAGATAGCGGCCTCATACTCGGCAAGTTATTTAGCAATGGATACGCCATGCCATACTTGGGAGACACCACCATATTTGCTACTACCGTGTATGGGCTTATTTTAGCCATTAGCTTTGACATCTTTCTTTTTAAAAGAGACCATCAACTAGAACAATTTGGAAGTACTTTAAAAGCTCCTTTATATATTGGATTGGTCACTTTCATAATTATCAACACCTTATTGTTCTATTCGAGCGCATCTAATTTCATCTATTTTCAATTTTAAAACCTATGAAAAAGTCAATTTCTCTTGCACTTGGAATTTTAATTTGTTTTATGCTGGTAGATCGTATTGCCTTTTATGGCATACAACAGATTGAAAAAAATGTATTTACTGGTAATGGTGTGGGTAAGGTAAATGCTTTTTTTGCAAGAAAAGATGCTGCTCAAATCCTCATATTTGGAAATTCTAGAGCCTCGCATCACGTAAATCCATCACAGCTTTCTTCCAAAAACAGTTTTAATATTGGTGTAGACGGCACCAATTTGGCGTATTCGGATGCGCTTATTCAAACCCTCAAAACCAACAACCCACTTCTTTTGGTACATATAGACCACAACAGTTTGTACAACCCAAATTATACTGGAGACGATGCTTTGTCACTACTATTCAAAGCCGATGTTTCGCCTGCTATTGAACATTACATAAAAGAACATTACAAAGAAGACTACAGGCTCTCCGAACTCTTCAAAGGATATGCATACAATGGCTTGGTTTTTACTATTGTAAAAAACGCCTTATTCAAGCAGACAAACTTCGATACCGTTGGCTACGAGCCTATACATCCTACCGCAACGCAAATAGAAATATTTTCTAAAATGCGAAAGGAAAACGACTTGCTTTACAATATGGGAATCCAAGAAAACCCTATTCCCAATCCAAATATGGTCTCCATTATCAAAAATATACAAGGAAAAGCCAAGAGTCTTGGCAGTAAGTTGGTGTTTTTCACATCCCCATCGTTGAGCAAAGTTGACCCCAATGTTCAGGCACAAACTACGGCTCTTTTTGCTTCGTTGGACATAGAATATCGAAATTATATAGATGCTATAGACGCTATAGATACCATAAATCAACACCAATTGTGGAAGGATTACACCCATCTGTCTGATGAAGGAGCGCAGATTTTCTCGAAGCTTCTCCAAAAGGATTTGGAAATGTTTTTAGAACCATAAAATGGTACCTACAAAACTTCCAATGTAAAAACTTATAGCGGTATTGTATATACAATTTCTTATTCCTAACATTTTTTTTACTAATTGGACAAATATACCGATACTGCTGCAGTTTAGTTGGAAAAAATATTATATCCGCATTTAACATAAAAAAACTAATCGGTAAGACCTACTGAAGATCACAATTAGAGCCCTATTTTTATAAGCAAATAAAAGAAAGTACAATCAAAATTATTCGTCTCCTATCGAACAATGAGTGAGATTCCTAAATTGTAACTCCTCCACTTGTTGTTATAGACCAAAAAAGAAAGAGATTGATTCTTCAAACTAAACAAGCACAATTATCCAAAAACTATAAGCATTCATGTACTTATATAATTTCTAGCTTAAAAACCCCAATAAACAGCCTTTTGCCTTTCTATTTCAGAAAAAAAATCATCTATTTCTTTTAAGGGAATATCAGAATAGAAATGGTATTAATATTTACTATGTGATTGTTATTGGTAAGCTCAAAAAACGCCATCTATATATAAACCAGCATAATGCACACTTCAGCATTTTGGATATGCTAGTAGCTTATTACATCGTTTTTAATGTCCTAGCCCTATATTTTGACTTCTGAGATTTTGATCCAAGTTTTTTGCTCATTCTTTGACTCCATATCATAAATGGTTTTTCTACCCAAAGAAAATAAAAAGAAATACAAAAAATAGAAAATGGCACAAAAATTAAGGTTTGTAGAAGCAAATCCCATTCAAATACACCAAAGATTGTGAGGCTATTCCCAAAAGCTTTGGAAAATAAATGATATAGCGGATAATGCAGCAAATATAAACTATAACACATGCCTCCTATGGTCGTTATAACCGAGTTTTGCAAAATACGTTTGAGGTGTACCAAGTGAAAAACGGAAGTTATGGTTAAAAACAAGGTGAAAAATCGCAACCATTTGATATTTATCATAAAAAACGCTGTAATTGCAACTAGAAATACAATATCCCAAATCCCACTCTTTGGTAATTGTACATTTTTGTACACATCTGCCGCTACTATTCCCCCCAAAAAGAAGATCATAATATCATTGAGTTCCAAAAATGGAAAGAGTTCAATATTCAAACAACTGTAAAATAGGAAAGCATAAATCAACAAACGCCAAACAAAAGCTTTCCTCCATTTGAGCAACAATAACAATAACGGCATGAGTAAATAAAATTGCACCTCTATTTCCAAACTCCATGCAACAGGTAATATATAAGAGCCATGGTCATACACAATATTGTGTATATAGAAAAAAGAAGACAAATAACTTTTTATTAAGAACATAAGTTCTTGCTGCTGCAACACAATATGTACTACCAAAAATATGCTAATAGCAATAATATAAGGTGGCTCGATGCGTATAAGCCTTCTCAAAAAATACTTCTTCCACGAAACACTAGACAAGTCCTCTTCATTTCCAATAAATGGCAAAGTAAGTATAAAGCCACTAATAGCAAAAAACAAATGTACTCCGTAGTTCCCTTGTAACAAAAGTTGGCGCAACCAATGATTTTGCATTGCCTCAACTTCAAAAAAGCTATTATATTCCAAAAAAGAGCCACTAAAATGTACTATCATCACAGGCATAATTGCCAAAAAGCGCAATGCATCTATTTCGGGTATAAATTTTTGTGAAGATTTTCTTTTAAAAATTTCCAAACGCATTGGGTAACGCAAACTCATGGTATCCCTAATTTAAGTAGTTACACTAGTTCATTGATAAAGAAAATGATTCAAAAGTTGTTACTGAAATTCATAAGAATCATAATCCCTTCTCTAACAAACTTATATATTCCCCACGTATCCTTACAATAAAAACGACTAAATCGTATTTTTTTCGTCCTACAACTTCTATTGAATTTGAACGCTCACACACAAATCTTTTCCAGAAATAACATAGGAATCTAACTTGTCTTTTTGGCGATATAATTTTACATTTACAGCTGCCTGTGGCTTGGAAAAAATGAGGTCAAAAATCAAACCACGTAACAAATCATATTCTCTATGCGTGTACGGAATTTCTTCGAGTTGCAGTTTTAGCATCCATTCTTCATCCATTTTTTGGGTAAGGATTTGCTCCTTTTTCGGTTTTTCATTTTTGAGATAGTATTTCAGTCGGGAAAACAACAAATTCACCTCCTTCTCTCTCAAAAACTGTTTAAAAGAAAACATATAAAAAAGAACTCTGGAAACCAATATCGATCGTATTTTCTTGGTATCATAAATCAGGTGGTTTTCAAACACATATTCTTTGGTTGCCCAGCGAATTTTATAGTCATAGGTGCCTTTTGAATAATCAAAAATTCTTATATTGTTTTCTATACACCATTCCAACATATGCATAATCAGCATATGACCTAAATTATATCTACGAAAATCTGTATCAAAAGTCGTGATTGCAAAAAACAATTCCGTTTCGGATAAAAAGCTCAACGATATAGCGATTGGTTTACCATTGTCAGATAAAACATAGAGGGCTGCGCTTCCTTCTTTAATCATGCTATAACCCAAGTCTCTATAATAAGCTTTGTTTACCACTATATCGTTTTGCATGCCCAATTCGCCCCAACGTTTTTGTATAAGATCAAGTAAGGCATCAAACATCTTATGGTAGGTTGTTTCGTCTACTTCTTGCCTATAAACCTTGAAGTCAATCTCAAAATTATTATAGAGTTTTTTTCGCCATTTACGAATATTGTTTCGGCTTTTGGCCGAAAACTTGTGTTGCATAAAAGCATCCAGACTATCGAATCCATCCAAATCGGATAAATACCCTTTATATTGCGGTATTTTTTTAATAGCCAAACGCTGGTGTTTGCGCTCTGGTTCTTTTTGAAGATAGGAAGGTATATCATACAACAGAAAACTCTTCCCGCTATAGTCCGTCGCCTCTGGATCTATCTGATAGATATTTCCATTAGTAATATTTTTCCCGATATTGGTATACAAGGATAATTTCGAATGTTTAAAAAAGTGCAAAGGCCCCAAAGATCTAAATGACAATGGTTCTTGGTTCTTTTTTAAAAAATAGTCGCTCCATACTTTTATAAATTCCTTTCTATAAAATGGATGCCTACGTATGTTTGGTTTAATATTGATTTTAGTCAATCCTGAAACTTTTGTTCCTTGCACTAGGTGAAAGGATCTGGTTTTTATGTTAATTATTTGCTATACTTAGCTGCTTTTTTCCTCCCTACAAAGAATTGGCAGCCTCTTGCATAGTTTTGCTTTGCATTCCAAACTTAGACTGCAAATACCTATAATACTGTAAAATATTTGTTAAGTTTTCAAAATTTTTCTCAGTGTTGTTTCCAAAATTATGGGGATGCCACCACAGATGAAACAATTGATTATTTCTGGCTGCAAATAACATGCTTTTTTTGATTCTTTGTACTTTCAGGGGCTCAAAAAAACTAAATTTCTGATTATATGGTCGTAAAAATCGACTAGATGCTATATTGTGTATTCCATCCGATCTCATTTCATGGGTTTCATATGTATGATGTCCACCTATATTGATGTAACAATCCAAAGTACGATTGATTTTTTTCCACAGGCTGGTTGCTCCATCACTTTCTGCACTATTAAACCAAGATTTCTCTGTTCCTCTATAAGCGACCAACCCTCTTTTTGCACAGCTTTGTAAATATTCTGTATTGACCTGATTTCTTGGGAATACTATAGAATGGGTATGGAGATTTTGACAATGCTGGGCTACAGCTATGGCACTGTCTAGATCTTGTTCAAATTGGTCTTTTGTTTGACCGCTTTCCATACAATAATAATGGGAATAGGTATGGGTACCTATCTCCTGTCCTGCTATTTGTTTGATCTGTTCCAGCAAATTTGGTGCAAAATAATAGGGTGCTTGAGAATCATCCAATGCTTCTGCAGTAGCATATGGCGACAAGTTGTGATCGTCATAGCTTGGTTTTTCTTTGGGAAAACTAGCCAACAAAGATTGTTTGTCTTTACAAAACAACATGCCTACCGTTGCCCAAGTAGCATGAATACCATAGTTTTCGAATAATGCCAAGGTCTCTGGAACTATTTTTTGTACTTTTTCCAGAGCTTTTCCATAACTAGCAATACACCGCTTATCTCGTACACCCCACATCAACTCAAAATCGAGTGAGATCACAAAACTGCCACCTTCATTTTCTTTCATTATTGATATTTCGTTTTTATTTTCCTATTGCGAGTCCACCATTACTTTGGTTTGCAAATCCTTTCCCAAGACCAAATATTCTTCTTTCTCCTGATGTTTCATGAGTGTTACCTCCTTCACTGGTTGTGGCTTGCTATATATCAAATCATTGATAGTAGCTTGCATCGCCTGAAAAGCTTCGCTATTTTGCTCCAACTCCTTATAATATTGTTTGTCAATTTGCGCATCAGACATCTTTTCAAAAGCAAAGCGTTTCACTTCTTTTGGTTTTCTATTGAGGTGAAACAAACGATATCTCAACTTTACATAGGTTTCATTTATTTTTAAATCGCGCAAATATTGCTTAAAGCGGTAATAATAATACAAAACATTGGCCACTATGGTACTACCAATAGAGTGCTTGTCGTATACGATATGATTTTCAAAACAGTATTCTTCGTTTCTCCATCGCAATTTGTACTCGTAAGTTCCCTTGGAATAGTCCAACACTTGGATGTCATTGTTAAAACACCATTTCATCAAATTGATAATCGACAAATGTCCCAAATTGTATCTTCTATAATTGGTATCAAATGTGTTGATTGCAAAAAACATGACATCTTTTGTCAAAAAAGAAAGACATATCGAAATTGGTCGATCGCCGTGCTTTATCAAATGAATAATGGCTTTTTTTTCCTGCACCATCTTTAAAAATAGTACGCGATAATAGTCCCTTTTATGCAATATATCATTGTCTACACCCAAATCGTCGAATCTATTTTCAATCAAATAATACAGACGATCCATCACCTTGTGGTATTTGTTTTCGTCTACAGGGCCATACAATTCCTCATATTCTATCGGAAAATTGGTTTCCAACTTCCTCAGGTTCTTTCGCAATTTCATACGGGTCGAACGGGAATAATGGTCATTCACAAATGCCTCATAATCCGCATAATCAGTTAAACGTGTTAAATAACCTTTGTATTGATCTATATTTTTAATTCCAAAATCTTTGTTATCCATATCCGAATGGGGTATGCCCGCATATCGAATAATATCGTACATCAAAAACACCTTGTTTTTGTAATCTTTAGCCTCTGAATTTAGTTCGTAATACAACCCATTGGTGATGTTTTTGCCAATATTATAATACAAAAAAGGGATGCGGCTTTTTATAAATCCCAATGGGGATATGGACTCAAAAAAATGTGCTTTTTTTTGTTGTGCAAAATATTGCATCCAGGTGTTGGTAAACTCTTTTTCAATAAAGGGATACATGGGTTTCATTTTTTTTCTTAGTAGTGGTTCTCTTTAAACTAGGTTTACTTAGAATATGCACATTGACAAGCTTCCAAGTATTTATAAATCTCATTGGCAACCAATTGTCTTCCGTAATTGTTCCAATGTCTATCGTATACCAAGGTAGTTGGTCGTTTTTTATTTTCCTCAAATACCTTTCCGTAATCGATATAGGCGATACCTTCTTCATCTAAATAGTCCAAAAAGATCTGGGCAGTCTGTCGAGAATCGAGCAAAAAGCAAGATTTACTTTTATCGATTTCGTACATCTTGTGCAATTTCTTAAAGTTAGACAAATATAAGCTATCCAAATCTTGGATATCTTTTGGAGGAGAATAAGGTACCTGTCCTACTATATTGAGTTTTCTCAGGGTTTTCTTCACCGGATCTACCATACCAATATCCAACATGTATTTTAGCAACTTGGACTTGCGCAATAGTGGGAATACTACCGTACGTGGAGCAACACTGTATTCGCTGCGTTGAAAATCATTTCTAAATTTTATTTCAAATATCAAATGGTCTACTTTTTTAAACACTTCCTTATTGCTGTATACCAAATACGCTTGATCTGCAAAATCAAATGAAGAATGTCCATACTCATATACTTCCAAATGCGGCAATTTACTCTCTATTTTTTTACCAATGGAATTGAAGTAATTTTGATGAAATCCTTCTATAAAACTATCTCCCATTATAGCTACTTCCACTTTGTCCTCTGTTGGCGCAAAATCTCGATAGGAGTTATAGCCTTCTGTATTGATATGATATTTGGTAAAACTCTGTCTTCTATTACCATATACGGCATATCCTTCTTGTCCTGGTACCCATTTATAGGTGTTGTCTTTTTTGTCTAAATACCAAGTGGGTTCGTCATCATACAAATGAAATATACGTACCAAAGCTTCCAGTACCAAAAATATAAGTACTGCATACAAAACCATTTTTTTTAATATCTGAAACATAACGATTAGAATTGGAAGTAAATAAATGAACGATCGATTCCACTATCAAAAAACAATAAGATAGCAAAAATGATAATGGTGTACAAAAAGAAACGAACCACTCTGGATTTGAATTTAAACGGATTGCGTTCATCTTTCCGAATACGGTACTCATACAATACAAACAATGCCAATAAAATAAAGTAGTCGGCCATACGGTATCCCATAGGGTGTACATAGGGCTCATAACGCAAATCGGTAAACATTTTTTCTATAAACTCAAAAGAGGCGGTTAGTGATGGAGATCTAAAGAAGATACGCGAAAAAGTAATCAAACTAAAAGTCCAAAACAATTGCAGTATTTCTATAAAAGAAGGAAACAAAGTGTTTTCTCCAACGATATTATTTTTATAAATGGTATTTCTCCCCATCAAAAATACAGGAATAAACACTACGGCATGAAAAGCACCCCAAAAGATAAAGGTCCAGTTGGCTCCATGCCAAAATCCACTTACCAAGAAAATGATAGTGATATTGCGAACTGCTTTCCATTTTCCCTCTCGAGACCCTCCCAAAGGGATATACAAATAATGTCGCCACCAAGTAGATAGCGAAATATGCCAACGATTCCAATATTCGGCAACATTTCTTGCAAAATTTGGAAATTTGAAATTTGACATCAATTCAAAACCAAATAATTTAGAAGTTCCAATTGCTATATCACTATAACCACTAAAATCTCCATAAACCTGAAAACTAAATAAAGTAGCTCCCAATATCAGTGTTGTAGCCGAATAATCGTTATAATTGGCAAAAATATCATCCACCATTGGCGCAATACCATCTGCGATTACCATTTTCTTAAACAATCCCCATAAGATGAGTTTCAATCCTTGTTTAAACTGTAAAGGATCGAAAGTTCTTGTTTTGGTAATCTGTGGCAACAAATTAGATGCTCTTTCAATAGGCCCTGCTACCAATTGGGGAAAAAAGGAAACGAAGGCAGCAAAAGACAAAAAGTCCTTGCATGGTTCTAGACGTTTATAATAGATATCCAAAGAATACGACATCGTCTGGAAGGTATAAAATGAAATACCAACAGGTAGGATAATATTCAATGTCCAGCTTTTGCTCAGATCGTATCCAAACAAATGTATCATATCGATAAACGAATCTGCAAAGAAATTATAATACTTAAAAAAGCCTAAAACAGATACATTGAAAAGGATACTCAACCAAAGCCAAAACTTTTGACGCCTGCGGTCATCTTCGTGTTTCTTTAACTCTATTCCTACAAAGTAATCTACTATAGTACTGGCTAAAATCAAAAAAAGAAACCGCCAATCCCACAAACCGTAGAAAAAGTAACTTGCCACCAACACCAAAGTGTTTTGTGCGATAAGTTTTCTTTGAAAAACAAACCAATACAAGACAAATACTACAGGTAGAAATATAAAAAATTCTATACTATTAAAGGTCATGAAAAGTAGTTTAATCGGTTAAATTCAAATTTAGTTCCTTACAAATCTATCTGCTTGCAGAAGCTACAGCAACTAAATTCGATCAATTGTTTTTTAGTTTAGATAAAATTCTATATTTAGTTTAATAACTTTCTCTTTTTTATTTCATTAGAAAGCTGCAATGCTACTCTTTCATGCCCAAAACTAGTCCAATGGTGATCGTAGTCAAATGTCCATGATGGGTCTCCTTTGGAATCCAACCATATGGTACGAAAGCCCATTCTTGTTGCCAAATCCACAATTTTTGAATCCGATTCGGGTCGAAACACCAAGAGTTTATCCGCTATTTTATAATTGGATTTGGTATAGCGAAACAAAGCTTCATACTGTGGTAAAAAATCGGGGTCTGATACTTTTTTATTCTCTGCTTCTTTTGGTTTGGGATGTATCATCCGAATAAAACTGGGAGAAAAACGATTAAACAAATAGTATGCAAATTTCCAATTATACAAAACCAATTTTAAACCAGGTCGTTTCATCTCACCGAATACAATTTTTTGTGATTCCAAATCAACTTGAGTGATATCCGACAGGGCTTGTATTTGCACTATACTCTCTCTCAAATCAGAGTCGTGCAAGTGAATGATTTGCATTTTCGGTTGCAAGCTATCCAATTGTTTACTTATCTCCATTGCCTCTATAAAAGACACCCCAGAGCGTGCAGCTTCATAAAAATTATAATTGGGAAATTCCTTTTTCATCAAACTATTTTGATGATGCGAATCTGGGCTCATAAAGTTTTCTATAAAACTATCTCCCAATATGGTAACCACATTATCAAAACTATCAGGCATCGGTCCTGGCCAACCAGTCTGATTGATTTGCCATTGGTGCGCACCTCCCTTGAAATCTCCTTTCTGATTGGGGATATAAGACTGGATACCATATTGGTTTATTTCTCTTCTGGGTACATCCGAATTGAGCACTAGAACCCTAGATACGATCTCCCCTAAAAGCAATCCCACTATTACAAATGCGACAAGGCGCTTTAAAAATCCTGACATAACCTAAAATTGAAAATATATAAACTGTTGTTCTTCTCCTGTAAATACAAATAGTAATACAATGATTCCCAAATAGAAACTCCATCGCATCCAAGCAGGAAATCTCACTATGGCCTCTATTCCAAATTTGCTACTTCTTCCCATCCATTCCACCAACAAGAATGAAATTCCTAGTATAAACTCCGTTTGTGGCCAAATTTCTGGTAAGCCTTCACCGATTTTCAAAAACATATCCGAAGTATATTGTAAAGCATGTTCCATATTTTTGGCTCTAAAAAATGCCCAAGCAAATAACACCAATATATTGGTCCACAAAATTTTTCCTATTTCTTTCCAAGAAGGAAACCATTTGCCTTCGGCAACCAAATCGGTATGCACACGATTTGTTTTTGACAATAGTAGGGGCAAAAAGTAGATGGCATTCAAAGCCCCCCATATCAAATAGGTCCAATTGGCACCATGCCAAAACCCACTTACCACAAAAATGATGAAGGTATTGCGGATTTTCATATTGAGTCCTCCACGGCTTCCTCCCAATGGGATATAAAGATAATCTCTAAACCAACTCGATAAGGAAATATGCCATCTTCTCCAAAATTCTGCTATATCTCTAGAGAAATACGGGAAGGCAAAGTTTTGTTTAAGATCAAAACCAAACAAACGCGCAGTTCCGATAGCAATATCCGAATAGCCACTAAAGTCACCATAAATTTGAAAACCAAAACAAATCACTCCCAACCATAAGGTTGCACCATTATACGAATCCGAATCATTGAAAATGATATTGGCGTATTTAGCAAAATTATCTGCAATGACTATTTTTTTAAACAAGCCCCACAAGATTTGACGCAATCCGTCTTTAGCTTTTGTAACATCAAATTTTCTTTTCACATAAAATTGAGGTAACAAATGAGATGCGCGTTCTATAGGGCCAGCTACCAGCTGTGGAAAGAAACTAACAAAAGCCGCGAATGCCACAAAATCTTTGGTTGGTTTCAATTGTTTGCGATAGACATCTATTGTATAGGATAAGGTTTGAAAAGTATAAAAGCTAATACCTACTGGTAAAATGATCTTAAGGGTACTACCTTCCAAATGAATTCCTAAACTTGCAAAAGCATCAATAAAGCTATTTACAAAGAAATTATAATATTTAAAGAAACCTAAAAAACCTAAATTTACCACTATACTCACCCAAAGCAATAGTTTGCGCCTATAGGTATCCTCCGTTTTATCCAATAGCACGCCAACCGTATAATCGAGTACTGTACTAAAAATAATCAGCCCCAGAAAACGCCAGTCCCAATATCCGTAGAAAAGGTAACTCGCCAATACAATCAGGAAATTCTGCATACGCAGATGCCCTTGCAACAAAAACCAATATAACCCAAATACCAAGGGTAGAAAAATTGCAAATTCAAGGGAATTAAATAACATACTTAGTTTAGTCTTTGAAGAATTAGAATTGTATCACCACAAATTCTGTTCTTCTGTTAATTTTATGTGCAGCAGCCGAGCAGGCTACTGAATTTGTACATTCGTTCAATATACTTGTTTCTCCTTTACCTTTTGCAGTGATTCTATTCGAAGGTATCCCAAGCTGCGTCAAATAGTTTGCTACTTTCTGTGCTCTCTTTTGGCTAAGAGCCAAATTGTATGCATCGGTACCTCTACTGTCGGCATAGGCAAAAACACCCAACTGAACTTCCGGGTGATTCTGCAGCACCCTAGCAAGCTTCTCTAATACATCTTTGGAAGCCTTATCGAGCTCGATTCCATCAAACTCAAAATACACCAGTCCGCTATTTGTAATGGATTTTTTAATTTCATCTTTCCTTCTAGTTTCTTTAGCCAAGGCTTCTTTTTCCTTTTCTTTTTCAGCCGCCAAAACCGCCGCGTCTTCCGCTATATCTTCTAAGGCTTCTAATCGTTCAGAATCTGATATAGAATCATGCTTACGTCGGTTCTCTTTTTCGAAGATTTTTAATTTTTCTAATGCCTCCTCCGCTTCGACCGACAAGGATTTTTTCATTTTAAAACGATACACCAAACCTGCCGCATGCTGCATATAGTTGGTAGCATCCTTATTTATTGCCCATTTACCATTGGTACTCAATTCCACTCCAATTCTTTGGGTAATCCACAATCGCAATCCAACTGTCGTATTTAGAGAAAATTTGGCGATTTTGTCAAATTCAGAATAACCTGCACCAAGACCTAAAAAAGGATCCAACCATTGATTCAGACCCAAATCCTCTTGCAAATTATATATCCCATGAAGATCCAATCCAAAAAAGGTTTTGTCGTTCAATGCATCATTGACTCCAGTAAATCTACCGAAGCTACCTACGACCTCCAAACCAAAGTTGTTGTCATAGTATTTTCCATAGGACGCTCGCCAGGAAGAACCATTAATGTGCCATGACTGGTCACTATCGTAAAAACCCAAGTCTTTTCCAGACCGATCTATTATATGCACACCTAAGCCTAATTTGGTATAGCTATTTATTATACTATCTTTTGTTAATACATGTTTGGGGATACCGTTTTGTGCCATGGCATTTGCGCTAATCAGCAGACACAAAACAAGAAAGTTTTGAAATTTCATGTTCTATTTGGAGTTACTATTATCAATCCGTTCAAAGATAATTTCCTCCAATTATTGATTCAAAACTTAACGGTTGAAGCGATAAGAATATTCGACAGAAAACCTTTTTACCAAAATATAGACTATCTTCTTTAGATCAAATCTTCATTCGCTTAAATGTGATTTCTTTTTTGGTATTCTTTATTTTAGCAATATAGAACGGTCTCATAATAACGGTAGAAACCATATCCCCTTGGGGCGATTCTTCTTTTACAAAAACAACAATCTGATCAGGGGTCTCTTCTATATGATCGATTCCAATTTGAAAGCCGCCACTTCGTTTTTCACCTAAACATAAAATGAGTAAAGTTTCTTTTTCAAAATCAATTTTCGGCAAAGCAAATCCAGGTTTTCTAGTTTTGTTTATAAAAGCATAAAACTTTTGCACCGATTTTGGTTCTTTTACGATATGTAACTGAGGTGTTTCTGGTCCACCATATTGATTTTGCAGAATTTCTTTATAAGGATAATCTTGCGCTAAGCTTACTGTCCTTCCAACAATAAAGACCAGTAAACACAAAAAGGTTAATTTAAACGGTTTCATATCGTATGCTTCATCTCTAGGTTAAACGTTCGTTTTTTACACTTAGTATCCTAAACTTGTTCCAATTTAAAACTTTCCAATGCAGATCTGTATACCGCTTCGTACAAAGGTAAAATATTCTCCAAATCGAAATAAACTGCGCGTTTATAGGCCTGCTCTTTAAATTTCTCCAATCGCTTGTCATCTTCTAATAGGTATATAGCCCTATCTGACATGCTATGCACATCGCCTACAGGACACAAAAAACCTGTTTCCCCTTCAATATTCACCTCCGATAAACCTCCAGCATTGGAAGAAACAACTGGAGTGCGATTAATCATGGCCTCCAAAGCAGCCAACCCAAAGCTCTCTGCTTGAGAGGGCAACAAAAACAAATCACTAAAACACAATATCTTATCTATTTCGTTGCTTTTTCCCAAAAACAGTACTTTATCTAATATACCATACTTCATACACAATTCCTCTGCCAACGCTCTTTCAGGTCCTTCGCCAACCATCAAAAGCTTTGCTGGCATCTTATCCAAGACATTTTTGAAAATGGATATCACATCAGGAATCCGCTTCACCTTTCTAAAATTACTAATATGCGTCAAAATTCGCTCATGGTCTTCGGCCATCAAAGATCGTTGACAATCGGTATAACTGCTATGATAATGATCTATTTCTATGAAATTGGGTATCACCGAAATAGGCTTATGAATATCAAACAACTCCAAAGTATCATCTTTCAAACTTTGCGACACGGAAGTAACTACATCCGATTGATTGATACTAAAATTTACCGCAGTCTTATAAAAAGGATGCTTTCCCACCAATGTTATATCGGTACCGTGTAAAGTGGTTACCATAGGAATATGAATCCCTTGTTCTTTAAGCATCTGTTTTGCCATATATCCAGCATAGGCATGCGGTATGGCATAATGTACGTGTAAGAGTTCTATACCATACAACTTTACCATATCTACTAGTTTGCTAGATAGAGCCAACTCATATGGTTGGTAATGAAACAAAGCATACTCTGGCACACTCACTTCGTGATAGTGAATATTCGTACTTAGTAAAGCCAAACGGACTGGTTGTTGATAGGTAATAAAGTGCACCTCATGCCCTCTTTCTGCCAATGCAATTCCGAGTTCTGTAGCCACTACCCCACTACCTCCAAAAGTAGGATAACATACAATAGCGATTTTCATGTGTTTTTTTTATTATAGAAACCCAAATCTACTTCTTCGGATTTCTTAGCCTGAAAAACCTAAAAAAAAATTCACAGACTGTTTTTGTTTCTTAATTCATAATGGCACTGTAGATTACCTCTTGTATTTTTGCTCTAGTATCTAAGTGCTGTAATTTCTTATTATTTGCAGAAGGATACGTTCGATTAGACAAAAATACATATACAATCTCTTCTTCTGGGTCTGCCCATACAAAAGTTCCCGTAAAACCACTGTGTCCAAAACTCGAAGGAGATGCACATCCACATGTTGGTCCATGTGCACCCAATTGGGGTTTATCAAAACCTAACCCTCTTCTAACCTGCTTTTTACAAAAATAACAATTGTTAAACACATCTATAGTCGAACTTTGTAGCAATTGCTTACCGCCATAATTGCCTTTTTGTAAATACATCTGCATGATCTTCGCAACATCGTTGGCATTGGCAAACAAACCTGCATGACCTCCTACACCTCCCAACATGGCTGCCCCCATATCATGCACATAACCTTGTAAAACATCATGTCTAAAGTAAGTATCCTTTTCTGAAGGAACTATCAAGGATTTGTTAAATTTTCGCAATGGATTATATGTGGTATATGTCATACCCAGAGGACGGTAAAATTCCTTTTCCAAAACCAAATCCATTCGTTTTTGGTATTTGCGTTCCACAGTCCGCTTTAGAATATAATAAGTCAAATCGCTATAACGATAGCGAAGGCGTTTTTTGAGCTTAGTGGTATCTATTCTCAAATACATAGAATCTCTATAATCCTTGCGCATATACAGGTTTTTATGCACCTCTATATTATATGTAGAATTTGCTTTTCTCCTATAATAATCTGGGGAAGGTTTCCCAACACTATCCAAAGTTTTAAAATAGAATGGAATCCATGCTGGCATCCGACCATAATGCGCCAAGGCATCCAACAATTTTACCTTGCCAATCTCTTTATCTTGTAATTCTGGGAGCAATTGACCAAAATTTTGTTGCAAATCAATTTGCCCCCATTCTTCCAATTGCATCACCAAGGGGAGCGTTGCTAATATTTTGGTCAAAGAAGCCAAATCATACAAATTATTGTTGCGTACTGGAAAAGTTTTTTCGTAGGTATGGTATCCAAAACTCTTTTCGTACACTATTTTTCCTTTTCGGCCAACTACTATTTGCCCTCCCGGAATTGCCAGACTATCTATAGCTTCACGCATCAGGCTATCGATGGCAAGCAATCGATAGCTATCCATACCTACCGATTCGGGAAAGGCATAACCCAATCTTTTTAAATGGGTATTGTTGCTACCAAAAACGTTTTCTTTCTCCCTTGGCAACCTACCCGAAACGATGGACTCTTCCAATTGGATCCCTCCAAACAATGCTTGAGATGCAACTTTTTGCACCAAATGATGATTGATATGTCCTACGACCACCGCATCTATCAATTGCGGGTGTTCTAATTCTTCCAACACTTTTGAATTGGTAAACAACACCAAAACCAATTGCTTATTTTGTGATAATTGATACAACCAAGACTTCTCCGCCTCAGAAAAATATTTTCCGTTATCTGAAAACCGCTGATGCAAGCCCACAAGAACTATATTTCTATCGATCAAATTTGTTTTTAAAGATTCTTCGGTATATCGAACGATCTTTTTTACTTGTGTATATTGGTTGATACCTTCAAAAAACGTATTTCCAGATTCATTTCCAAATGGCACATAGGCAATCCTTTTGTTTTCTAGATTTTTGAACGGTAAAACTTGGGCTTTGTTTTTGATAAGACGAAGCGATTTTTCAGCGATGGTTTGCTGCACAGCCATTAGCTTATGTGGATGAATTTTTACGGATCCCTTTTCCATTTGTTTTAGTTTGTGTTTCAAAACTTTCATCACACTGTTGCGCATCCTATTCCTAGACCAAGTGCCTTCTTTTAAAGCATCATGCAAGCCCTCCACCAATCTCTCTATATCTCGGCGCACCCATATCATGTCTGCCCCTCTCTGTAAAGCAGTTATTCTGGCCGCTAACAATTTATCAAAACCACCTTGGGTGTTTTTGAAAAACAACAATCTATCTTTTTCCTGTATCGCCCTATGCAAAGCATCGGAGTTCAGGTCTCGTTCGGGAAACAAAAGGGTATTAGCGCTTGGCGCACCAGTTGCGTCAAAAAAGATTTCACTACTCTCCAACCCTTCATAATAAGCCCTTTGTTGTGGGTTTATGCTCTCCAAAAGACTCGGATGCACTTTGGCTTGTGTAACAAAGAGCTGCGATAATCCAGCACTTTTATAATACAAACCTTTTTGTCGTCCCAACTGGAACAATAGATTGGCATTATCTATATGTTGCAATAATCCAATATTCTGTGTGTTTTGATAATCTTGAAATAAGATACCCGATCGCAACATAATGAGCGGACTAATACTGTCATTTGGATGTTTTGGAAGTTTCAAGTCAATGGACTCTGGATACAGAATTGCACCTACATCGGCATAATTGAATAACGCCTCAGAACCAGAAACATCTGCATAATATACCAAAACCTGACGAATTCTTTCTTTATCGGAAAGACTTTTATACCAATTCGAAGCCCTATAACCCAAGAAATCCATAGCATAGATTGGCAATTGTACCATAAATAAAAGTACAAATACCCAGCAATATGTAGGATAAAGCTTTTCCCTAAGCATGCAATAAAATTTGTGGATCAATAATACAAGAATCGTGCAACATATTTCACAAATTCCTTATTATAAATAGATCAATTACTTTAAAAATCGTTGATGCCAACTATTTTTGGCGGGAATTTCCCAATTTTCACAATATTCACCCTTAGTGGTAACCAAATTATTAAACACTATAGTATTAGGAGAAACTGCTTTGTCTTTAACCATTTTCTTAAAATCCAACAAAGTTTTATAGGCTATATATTCTCCTTGCTTAAAAGTAACATTCATTTTATCTAGAAGATCCACATCAAAACGTTTTTCTAAAGATTGAATAAAAGCAACAGAAGCATCTATAGAACAACCAGAGGCTGGTTGATGATCCTGATCAATAGCTAGGATCAAAAAACGATTATAAGGCAATTCGAATGCAGCTTTCAAATTTTTACCATGCACCTGCCACCCTTCTAAAAATTCTTGTGTAAGATTATTTACTTCACTTAATTCCTCATCCGTAAAAGCTCGATTGCATTGATAAATCCAAATACGAGCATAATCTGGTAAATTGTCAAAAGCTACTACCATGGCTATAAATCAACGACATCATTCAACAATTCCGCCACATCCAAAACCTGAATACGATCTTCTTTTTCTTTTACTTTTACCCCATCGGTAAGCATGGTATTGCAAAAAGGGCATCCTGCTGCAATGATATCTGGCTGGGTCTCCAATGCTTGCTCTGTGCGTTCTATATTCACATCTTTATTTCCTTCTTCCGGCTCTTTAAACATTTGTGCTCCTCCTGCCCCGCAACACAATCCTCTTTGTTTGCAAGAACGCATCTCCACCAATTCTGCCTCCAATTTCTTCAACACCGCTCTGGGGGCTTCGTAAACATCATTGGCACGACCCAAATAACATGGGTCGTGAAAGGTGATTTTTTTTCCTTTATAACTACCGCCTTCCACGCTCAGCTTCCCTTCTTTGATAAGGGTTTGTAAAAACTGTGTATGATGCAGTACCTGATAACTACCTCCCAATTCAGGATATTCGTTTTTTAATGTATTGAAACAGTGAGGACAAGTTGTCACAATTTTTTTGATCTCATAGGCATTAATGACCTCTATATTGGTAACTGCTTGCATTTGAAACAAAAATTCATTTCCACTACGCTTTGCTGGGTCTCCAGTACAACTTTCTTCCGTACCTAATACTGCAAAATCGACCTTAGCCTTATTCAGTAATTTCACAAAAGCTTTGGTTATTTTTTTTGCTCGATCGTCAAAACTACCTGCACAGCCTACCCAAAACAACACCTCGGGTTGTTTGCCAGCTGCCATCAATTCGGCCATGGTTGGTACTTTTATATTCTCACTCATCTTGAAAGGTTATTAGGGTTATTAGTCGTGCGTGCCGTCGTTAAAGACTTCTATGGTAACTTCTTTTTCTACCAAATCTGTAAATTTTCCTTTATATCTTGTAGCACGCACCAAATGATTATCTATCCAATGATAATTTCCGCCTCTAGGTTTACCCATTAGCAAACTATGATACATAAAGCCATGTTTTGCTAGCCATTGTTCTGTAACATCACGATGTTCTTCTGTACGAGAAGTAAAGAAACAAATCATATGTCCTTCTTCGTACCATTTATTGCATGTTTCTAATGCATCTGGGTAAGGTTTACAAGTCACCATTCTTTCAGGTTCTTCATTGGGTACATCTTCGGTTATCGTTCCATCGATGTCAATTAAAAAATTCTTTACACCTTCAGGCAATACCGGACTAACTTTCTCACCTGCCGTTACCTTCTCATGAAGTATTTTGTCTGCTTCCTCTCTTCTCATGATTAATTTTATTTGCTCTTTATATGAGTATTTATGTTAAATTTTATGCCATTTAGAAGGTTTTCTTAGCTTAAGCATTAGTTAGTTTTCTGTACTCCAATTCATTCTATCCATCTGATTAAATGGCCAAGGTGCGCCATTATTCTCAATATTGCTCATCATATTGTTGAGATCTCCAGGGGCTGCGGATTGTTCCATTACTAAAAATCTTCGCATTTCCAATATGATAGCAAGCGGTTCTATGCTTACTGGGCATGCTTCTACACAAGCATTGCACGAGGTACATGCCCATATCTCTTCTCTAGAGATATAATCATCCAACAGTTGTTTGTTGTCATCTACAAACTGCCCTTTATTTTTATCCATGTTCTTACCCACTTCTTCTAATCGATCACGGGTATCCATCATGATTTTTCGAGGAGAAAGTTTTTTACCCGTTTGGTTAGCTGGACATTCTGATGTACAACGCCCACATTCTGTACAGGTATAGGCATTCATCAATTGAACCCAATTGAGATCCATCACATCGGAAGCGCCAAATTTGGCAGGCGTTTCTTCCTCTGCTCCCGCTTCGGGTGCTGCAAAGGGATCTGCATTGGGATCCATCATCAGCATCACTTCTTTGGTTACCGATTCGTTGTTGTCCATTTGACCTTTGGGCTGTAATCTTCCAAAAAATGTATTGGGAAATGCCAATAATATATGTAGATGTTTGGAATAGTACAAATAATTCAAAAACACCAATATACCAACAATATGCACCCACCAAGCCGTTCTTTCTATAGCATGTAATACTTCTGCATCCATCCCAGAAAACAATGGGGCTATAAAGCCACTAATTATATTTCCGCTAGCTAATTCCTGAAAATGGATGTCGGTGGCATTCATGACCAAAAACAAACTCATCAACACCATTTCAAAATATAAAATGAAGTTTCCGTCATTTTTGGGCCACCCTTTCATTTCTGGTTTAATAAATCGTTGTAATCGAATAATATTTCTTCGTATCCAAAATACGGTAACCGAAACCAAAACCAAAAACGCCAATATTTCAAAGCTACCAATCAAAAAACCATATACACCTTCACCCAACACGGGTAGAAACATACGGTGGCTTCCTGTTAGCCCATCCAAAATAATTTCCAAAACCTCTATATTGATGATAATAAAACCAACATAGACTACGATATGCAAAAAGCCAGATACAGGCCTTACAACCATTTTTGACTGCCCCAAGGCAATTCGGGTCATATTACTCCAACGCTGTTTGTTTGCTTTGGGAAGTTTTACATCTTTTCCCAATTTAATATTGCGCCACAATTTTTTCACATTGCGCACAAAAAATACAATTCCGGCTAATAAGATTAAGGCAAATAAGAGGTTTGGTAAATAATTCATTTTAGTTGGATATTATTTTCAGCAGTAACTTTCTGCGAGTCATACGGTTTTTGTTTTTTCCCAAAAAGCGAAAAATGCATATATCTTTTTGGATTTATTCTCAGATCTTCCAAAAGCAATTCTAATTCTTTGGATGCTCCAGTTAAATTGCTGTACATTTTTTCGTCTTGCATCAATTTCCCCAAGGTCCCTTCTCCGGCCTCCATCTTTTTCAACAAGGTATTTAGACCACCAATAGTGTGTTGCAATTCGGCTACTGTTTTATCGAGTTCTGATTTGGCTAAGTTTCCCGACAAATCGGCAAAGTCGTTTGTGATTTGTTCAAAATTTCCAATAGCACCATTAAGTTTATTTTCGTTTTTGGACATAATTCCCTTCAACTTAGCAGCACTTAGGCTAAAATCATTCATAGTCCCCTCCAATTTGGCGATGGATTTTTGAAGATTCTTTTTTGCTTCAGCATCCAATATTTCGTTCACACCGGACAACATGGTATTGGCTTGGGACATGGTTCCCTCCAGCTCCGTGAGTATCGGTGCAAGTTTTTGTTCCAACAAAGCAGTCATACCAGGTTTGTGTCGACCCTTTAGGGTATCTCTAGATTTTGCTAATTCCTTATTAGAATGATCCAGAATCAATTGAATGCTTTTTCCCCCCAAAAGACTTCCCTCAAACAATTCTACAACCGAACTTGTAGAAACTGGCACACCATTATCTACCGAAATGGTAACTATCAAAACACCTGGTTTTTTTGGATGAAAAACAATATCGTTCACACGACCTACCTGAAAACCATTTATACTTACAGCCGTTCCTACAGTCAAACCGCCAATATTATCAAATTCTACATGGTATTTGTGACTACTATCAAAAATCGGAGAAGATTTTAAATACGTAAACCCCATGATAAACAACAATATTCCTCCTAGGACGATAATTGCTGTTTTTATTTCTCTAGATACTTTCATTTCTTTTTTTTAATCTTTTCTAAAGGAAAAGAAGTCGTTGCGTTTATTATTTGTTATACATAAAACGCTTAGGATCTTTTTACATTTTACCGATCACAAATTTAGCCAATATTTTATTATTAAGAGTTAATTATTGAGTAATAACATTAATTGCCTGAGACAAAGGGATTTTTTGCCCATCTTTATAAGCAACGATAAAACAATCTTGATATCCTTTATTTACGGCTACCTTTTGATATGCTCTTGCCTGATCATAAGATGCTGTATTTCCATAAAAATATCGATATAAACTATTGAATTTCTCTCTTGAGATATTGCTCAAAAATTTAAAATTTTCCGGATTTAAAGGAATATTCTTGGAACTCGCCAAGAGTTGTACCTTAAAAATAATAGAAGAAGCATGCATAGAAGCAGCTGCCTTTTCCTTCTTCTTGTTTTCCAAGTTGTTTCTCTCCTTTTTCACCACTACTTCCGATTTTTTAGTTGGGGAAGTGATCGGTTTCAAAGTTTTCGCCTCAGGGGTTTTCTCCACAACTTGTTTTTCTGTCGAACTGCTTGTTTTTTCTTTTGGGTTTACCACAGTGTTTTCTACAACTGGTTGAGACACCACCACATCATCGAGATAGGCATTTTTGTAGGAGATAATGGCATCTGCTATCGCTTTTCCAATCTCACTTTGTCCTTTTGCAGAGTTGAGATAAGCCCCTTCTTTTTTGTTGGTTAAAAAGCCTGCTTCAACCAATACACTTGGCATAAACGTTTGGTGCAAAACTACAAAACCTGCTTGTTTTACCTTGCGATCTACTCTTTCCAGTCTTTTGGTAAAATTTTCTTGTATACGCTTGGCTACATCTATGCTCTGAGACAAAAACTCTTCTTGCATCAGGGTTAAACCAATAACAGACTCCGGAGAATTGATATTATATTGGGCATATTTGGTTTGATAATCCTCTTCAAAATATATCGATTCGTTTTCTGCTTTGGCTACCTCAAAGTTTCGCTGGTTTTGGTGCAACCCCAATACAAACGTACCTGCCCCATGAGCATTACTCCCATGGGAATCACAATGCACCGAAACAAAAATATCCGCTTTGGCCTCATTGGCTATTTTTCCGCGCTCAATCAACTCCACAAAAGTGTCATCTCTACGCGTATAAACTACCTTAATATTTGGATCTTTCTCTAAAATCTCTCCAATTTTTAAAACAATTTTCAGAGCAATTTTTTTCTCCATATATCCATTACCCAGATTACCCGGATCCTTTCCCCCATGTCCTGCATCCAATACCACTATAAATTTTTCATTTGCAGGAACTGGCACCGCAGCTCTAACCAAAAAAGTATTCAACAATGCAATTAATAAAAAAGCCGTTATTTTCATCATAATATTATTGGTTCTCATTTAAAATTCCTTTCATTTATTGTTTGACAACACAAAGTGTTTTGCGCCAACTACTTAGTTTGGCTGGCGGATTTTTTTTAGCATAATTTTATATTGCTTCCTTCATTATCAACAAAAAAATATATGTACTTTTGACGCTGATAAACTTGCCGTATGGTACAAAAATAGGATTAAAAGCATTGCAAACCAATAGACAGCATATACTTTTCGGTTTTTTTATACTCCTTTGTGGTGTTTTTTCTCACGCTCAAGAGCCCAAAAAAGGGGAGCTCAACATCACAGTGCAAGATAGTGTACAAAAATTGCAAACCAAACCAATCGCTCCACAAAGCACGGAGACTGAAATTGCTATAGACACTATACAAAAGGACAGTTTAACCCGAAGATCTTTCTTAGATGGTATTATCAAATACAAGGCCAAAGACTATGTAAAAATTTCTCGTTCTGAGAAAAAAATATATTTGTTTGACCAAGCAGAGGTGTATTATCAAGATGTAGAACTAAAAGCTGGTATTATTGTCATCGATTATAGCAACAACGAAGTATATGCGGGAAGAATAAGGCAAAATGACAGCTTGGTACAGGCACCCTATTTTAAACAAGGTGAAAATGAAGTAGAACCCGATTCTATAAAGTTCAATTTTAAAACGAAAAGAGCACTGATATGGAATTCGCGCTCTGAACAAAAAAATCTGGGTGGCGGGATGAATGTTTTCGCCAAACTCACCAAAAAGGAAAATGATTCAGTCTATTACTTATATGAAGGAAAACTTAGTACCGACAAAACCTTTAGCGACTACTATATTCGAGTGCGGAAAGGTAAATTTGTCCCTGGGAAGAAGATAATAGCAGGTTTCAGCAATATGTATATAGCGGATGTACCAACGCCAATTGCCATACCTTTTGCCTATTTTCCAATAACCAGTAATAGAAAATCTGGTTTGATATTTCCAACCTTTGGAGAAAACAACGAAAGAGGGTATTTTATTCAAAATGGCGGCTATTATTTTGTTATAAACGACAATTTTGACCTTGCATTATTAGGAGACTTTTACACCAATGGAAGCTACGGTTTTCGGGCAGAAAGCATTTATAAAAAACGATATAAATACAATGGGCGTTTCAATTTTAGATACGAAAACTTGGTAACTAGCCAAAAAGGATTCGACGATTACAGGAGAAGTTCCCAATACAATATACAATGGTCTCATAGTCAAGATTCTAAAGCTAGCCCTAATAGCAATTTTTCGGCAGCTGTTAACTTGGGTAGCTCCCAGTTTTACACTAACTCTCTAAACCAAATAAACGCTGGAAACCAGCTCAATAACAGCTTAAACTCATCTATAAATTACACCAAAATATTTCCTGCTTACCCTTCTGTAAACCTAAGTGTAACAGCAGGTCACTCTCAAAACACACAGACCAAATCTGTAAACATGACCTTGCCCTCTCTAAATGCGAGCATGGAACGTATTTTTCCGTTTGCCAGTAAAGATGGCGTAAAGAAAGGCGTATTGCAAAATATCAATTTCACTTACAACCTCAGTGCAAGCAATCAATACAATACTACCGAAGAAGAGTTTTTTACCGACAAAATGTATCGGGAAGGAAGAAACGGCGTACGGCACAACATTCCAATAAGCACCAACTTCAAACTATTCAAATATCTTTCGGTAACTGCTGGTGGTTCTTATGAGGATGTTTGGGCTTTTAAAACCATAGAAAAACAAGACTACGAGTCGGATAAAGGACAAAAAATAGATACCATAAGTGGTTTTAGTAGATTTGGTAAATACAATTTCAATGCTAGTTTAGGTACTACCATTTACGGGACATGGACCTTGGGAAAAAATAGTAAATTGGAGAAGATTCGCCATGTAATGCGCCCTTCGATAAGCTGGGGATACAATCCAGCTTTTCCCGAAACATACAAAGAATATGTAGACAAAAATGGTAAAGTTGTACAATATAGCCCGTTTGAAGGTGGTATTCATGGAGTTCCAAGTCTATATCAGACCAATTCTGTAGGTTTCTCCTTAGCCAACACTTTGGAAGCCAAAGTACGCTCCAAAGATTCGCTCACCGATACCAAACCCAGAAAAATCAAATTACTCAATCAACTCAATTTTTCCACCTCCTACAATATGGAAGCAGACACACTAAAACTCGCTCCGATCCGAATGACTGGAGGCACCAGCTTGTTTGATGGAAAAATGTCGTTGAATTTTGGTGCTACATTCGATCCCTACGCCATAGATAACAATGGTACACGAATAAACAAATGGAATATAGACAATGGCGGTGGTTTGGCTCGCATCACTCAGGCCAATGCCAATTTGAGTTATGGTTTTTCCAACAAAACTTTTGAAAAAGATGATAAGAAAAGCGGTAAAGTGGATAATCGAAATAGCGGCGGTAGAGAAGATGACCTCTTTGGTACTGCAAATGATTTTTCGCGACAAAACTTTAGCGATGAAGATGTAAACAAAGAGATAGAAAATCCAGCTTATAATAGCGCCATACCTTGGGATTTGCGACTGGTTTATACCATTAATTATAGCAATAGTAGACGTCAGAACGAAATCAGCAGCAACTCCCTGATGATGTCTGGTAATATCGCTCTAGCTCCCAAATGGAAGATTGGTTTTTCCTCTGGCTACGACTTCAAAGGAAAAGGCATCACCTACACACAATTGCGATTTGAAAGAAACCTCAACTCTTGGGCAATGAACTTCAACTGGGTACCTTTTGGCGGCAATGATAGCTGGTATTTCTTCATTGGGATAAAAGGATCTGTTTTGAGCGATATCAAATGGGACAAAAACCGACCGCCCCGTAGAAGATTATAAAAAATAATGTACGTATATTTATTCCTCTTGAAAATAAATTGTAGCACCAATGTTCTGCAAATAACAAAAGCTATTTTAATATGAAAAAAATTATTAGCACGCCCAATGCCCCAGCCCCTATTGGCCCATATAACCAGGCCGTTCTATTTGACAACACCTTATATTGCTCTGGACAAATACCCTTAGATCCTGCCACAGGAGAACTGGTAAGGGGCGACATAAAAGCAGAAACCAAACAATGTATGGAAAACCTCAAAGCGGTTTTAAATGAAGCGGGGTTTGATTTTGAACAAGTCGTAAAAACTAGCATCTTTGTAAAAGATATGCACCAGTTTGCCGACATCAATGCGGTTTACGGGGAATACTTCAACAATGATACTGCCCCTGCAAGAGAAACGGTTGAAGTTGCGAATTTGCCAAAATTTGTCAATGTAGAAATCTCCATGATTGCAATACGGCACTAAAAGTAGTTTTAAAATAAAAAACCAAAGCACATTACCACATCGGCAGCGCTTTGGTTCTTTTTTATAAATTTTCTATTTTCTTACTATGTTTAGGACTTAGAAACTTTGGCTTTGTTCCTTACAAGACGTTGATGAAAAGCAACCAAACCCTCTATAGGGCGTCGAACAAAATTCCCACAACGAAAATTCGATTCGGTAGCCACTTCAATAATTTCTTCTTGACAAAAATAAGCAATCGAACCTGCAAAATGAACAGGTACTGCATCCAAAACATCTTGATACTGTAGCACCATACTTTTTGTAAATTCCCGTATTCCGTTTTTTATGATGGATTGCATAAAATCGGTTTTTTGATGCCGAAACATAAAAGATGCAAAGGAAGCCAGATAGGCATTAGGATTGGGCTCTTTATACAAATTATGTTTAATCACATCTGGGTTGAGATCAAACTGCTTTTCAAAATCCAACGCAATATTCTTCGGCATTTTTTTAAAATAATACGCACGTATTAGTTGGCGTCCAAAATAGTTTCCAGCAGCGTCATCCATAATCGAATATCCTAATGATTTCACACGTTGATGCAAGCTTTTCCCATCATAATAAGAACAATTGGACCCAGTTCCAAGTATGCACACCACAGCAGCTTCCTCTATAGAATTTATCGTACTATATACACCCGCCCAAGTATCCTCTTCCACCTTACAATTGGCCTTAGCAAAGATCTGTTGTAAAACGATCTCAAGATTTTTTCTTGCTTTTGGCGTACCACATCCTGCACCATAAAAATACACTGACTTTAAACTGTCTTTAAACTTCAACAGTTCTTCACTAGCTTGTATTCTATTGGTAAGTTCTTCGCTACTCAAAATTGCGGGATTGAGACCTTTGGTACGAATTTTTTCTCCCAAAGGCATGCCATCATTATCCAATATAATCCAATCACATTTGGTGGAACCGCTATCTACTATTGCTACCATATATCTACTTATTGGTTTTGGTTTTTGGTCCGTTTAAACAATAACCAGGCAGAGAAACCAGCTGGTACAAAGTCCTTAAAACCTTTTTAGTTAGTTTTATTTCAGAAATGGTTTTAAAAGCAAGCTATAAGATAAAAACCATATGGTTTATCTGCTAAAGGTTAAAATCACAAGTTATTTGCATATACCATCAAATCTACTAATTTATTGGCATATCCTGCTTCATTATCGTACCAACTTATAATTTTGTAAAAATTATCATTGAGGGCCATACTAGCTTTTGCGTCAAATACCGATGTCAAAGGTTCTCCAATAAAATCAGTAGAAACAACATCCTCTTCGGTATAGCCCAAAACTCCTTTCAATTCATTCTCCGAAGCTTCTTTTACCACTTTCCTTAGGGTATCCATATCGGTAGACTTTTTGAATCGAACTGTAAGGTCAACTACCGAAACGTCTGCTGTTGGCACCCGAAAAGCCATACCAGTAAGTTTTCCTTCCAGACTTGGAATTACTTTGGTTACAGCTTTTGCTGCACCAGTTGTTGAAGGAATAATATTTAGCAAAGCAGAGCGTCCCAGACGATAATTTTTTCGTGCTGGACCATCTACAGTCAATTGGGTGGCGGTACTTGCATGCACCGTGGTCATCAATCCCTCTTCAATCTCGAAATGATCGTGTAACACTTTACTAATTGGCGCTAAACAATTGGTTGTACAAGATGCGTTGGATATAATTGTTTGTTCGGCAGTTAATTCTCTGTGATTTACACCCATCACATACATAGGTGCATCTTTGGAAGGTGCAGAAATCACTACTTTCTTTGCACCACCTTCGATATGATATTGCGCTGTAGCCAAAGTTGTGAAAACTCCTGTACATTCTGCTACAACATCTACACCTACGGCATCCCAAGCCAAATTCTTAGGGTCTTTTTCTGCTGTAACCCGTATTTCTCTTCCATTTACCACTAGATTTCCATTGGACACAGTTACCTCTCCAGCAAATTTTCCGTGAACCGAATCGTATTTCAACAAATACGCCAAATGATCCACATCCAACAAATCGTTTATAGCTACTACGTCTACATCGTTTTGCTCTTCTACTAAACGCATAACAAGTCGGCCAATACGACCAAATCCATTAATTGCAATTTTCATAAGTTTTATAGTTTATAAGGTTATAGAAATCATTTTTACAATTGATTTCGATCTAGTTGCCTTTTTATTCAAAAAAGACATCTCAGTTGATTTTTTTTTTAAATAGACATAATGTCCGAAACACGCAATAGTTCCTGATCGATGATAGTCTCTCCTTTTATTGCTTTATCCAAAGGAGTAAGCGTTAAGGCATCATTTTGAATACCTACCATAAAATTCGTTTTCCCTTCGATCAAGGTTTCTACAGCCTTCACTCCCATCCTGCTTGCAAGCACACGATCGAAACAAGAAGGACGCCCTCCACGTTGCATATGCCCTAAAACAGAAACTCTTACTTCGTAATCTGGTAAATTTTCTTCTACATATTCTGCTAATTCAAATACATTACTGCCTGTTTTGTCTCCTTCAGCAACTACTACTATTGATGAAGTCTTTCCAGATTTCTTACTCCTTTTTAAAGACTCCAACAGTCGATCCAAACCAAGATTTTCCTCGGGTATAAGTATTTCTTCTGCTCCAGCACCTATACCAGTATTCAAAGCGATATATCCAACATCTCTTCCCATTACCTCCACAAAAAACAGTCTATTGTGAGAAGATGCTGTGTCTCTAATTTTATCAATGGCTTCCATTACAGTATTTAAAGCAGTATCATATCCCAATGTAAAACTTGTTCCATATATATCGTTATCTATAGTACCTGGAATACCAATTATTGGAAACTTAAACTCTTCATGAAACACCATACCTCCTGTAAAACTCCCATCCCCACCAATGATAACCAAAGCATCTATATCATAATTGATCAATTGATCAAATGCTTTTTTCCTTCCTTCTTTAGTTCGAAATTCTTGGGAGCGTGCAGATTGCAAAAAAGTACCTCCTTTCTGTATAATATTGTTTACACTTCGAGCATTCAAAAACTTAAAATCCCCTTCAATCATACCCTGAAATCCTCGAAAAATACCTACACAATCAATTTGATGATAAGCACAAGTTCGAACTACAGAACGGATAGCAGCGTTCATGCCTGGGGCGTCTCCTCCTGAGGTTAGCACCCCGATACTACGTATACTTTTTGCCATTAATTTTTATTCATTAGAAAGAATAAACAAATGTAATCAAACTCCCTATATTATCAAAGCTTCCGACCACTACATCAACTCTACATATTTGGGGAAATTGAGAATTTCGGATTTTATAAAAAATTGCATTCAATTTATAGCTACGCTATTGGTACTTATCGCATTGTTGTTCGCAAGTACTATGATGTTGTTGATCGAAAAAAACGATGCTTTTCTAGTATCAAAATAGGGTATAAAAAAGTTGAAAGTTTGCTATATTATCAAAAATCCGATTCATTACATCCAATATCTGAATAACAAAAAACTCATCTAGTTTTTGGTGTTCCCTTCATTTATCTGAATATAGTTTTTCTTTCCTGTATCGAATATCACACTGTCTTTTTCTACTTCACGTAAAATTAGATTCTTCTTTTTTCCAAATATTTTTTGTAATAATCCTTTGAAGGTATCAAACTCTACCTGATAAGACAAACCAACACCTTGCGTATAGCCAGCTTGTTCGGTGAGGTATTGTTGAATTTCGTTTTCTCTATTAAATACTTTCATACTCAAAGTCTTTTCTTTGTTGAGAAAAACCTGAACTTCTATCTCTCCGATAAGCACCGTTTCGGTAACTCCTCCCACTGGTACACCCACCTTACCATTGATGAGTACATTCTCGTCTAATTTGGTAGAAACCGTAAAACCTACCCTGTCATCGGTACGTATATCACTGCTTGGGTCTTTATACCCTTGTTCGTAATTGAGACCAAGATTAAAGACTTCGTCTTTGTTGGATAGTGCCTGATTGATGATCCCACTTGCTGTTTGAATCAAATTACCTGTTATCGCCTCTTGTGTAATGGTGAGTTCATTTACAAACACCCCCTGATATAGGAGAGAAAATGCTTGCTGTTCTTTTTTGTCTTTATCCTGTAATCTATAATCGAGTTCTGAACGCAATACCGAGTGTGCTCCAGGAAATTCGATATCAAATACAATTACTGGCGATTTTAAAGAGCCATCCAAAGAGAGTATGGTTTTGACAGGAATTCTCCTGGTAAATTCCGGATTATCCAATATGGGAGCAGGATTGGCTGTTAAATCATAAACAGCTTCTAAATCGATGGTGGCGTCATACGGATCCCCTTCCCAAGTGATACTTCCCCCAGGGCGCACACTCAATGTTTTATCTATCAACCCTCCATATCTAAAATTGTAGGATCCGGACATGATTGCGATATCTCCCACAATAGTCATGTCCCCCAATGGACTATAACCTATATACAACAAACCATCCACACGTCCTTTCATGGTGCTTTTGTTTTCGGTATCCACCACAATCTCCACCTCGGCATTTTGTAATATATTCAAATCAAACTCCATTTGAATACCACCACCAGAGCTCTTACTACTAGGTAATGGAGTGTCTACTGTTCTATTTTTATCATAGAACTGTATATAAGAATAATCCCCTATCGTAGCTACATCACTTATTGGTATTTTTATATATGTTCCTTCGGCCGAAGTCGCATCGGCTTTTAGTGTAATGCCATGAATAGGACCATAAATACTTGCTTTACCCTTTATAAAGGCTTCCCCATATAGTGGTTGTTCTTCCCCTTCTCGAAAATCGGTATTGAGCACCATCAATCGTTTGTCTCGACTGTCTACATTGAGATTGAGGCGCCAATCTCTAAACCCCTTATGGGAAACAGTTCCAAATACATTAGCTCCCGTATTGTATTTGTCTTCATACACCAATATATCCTTCAACTGCAGCTCATTCCCTTCTAAATCAATTCTACTAAATGGTGCTAAATTATAATCTACATTGGTATACGCAATTTTAAAACCAGCCTGATTTAACGCCATCGTACCATAGGTTTGTAAATCTGTTAAAGGTCCGCGCAATGTGGCACCACCAGAAAGCTTACCGCGGATATTGGTAATTACATCTTCTCCCAAAGGACTAAATGGTGCGATATCGAAATCCTGAAAGGATGCAAACAAGTTGGCATCGGTTCCCGAATCTTCATTTTTTACATTACCTATAACACTCAATACTTCCTTGCCAAGCTTAGATAATTGCGCATTAACAGCAAAATTGCTAATATCTTCATTACCTAATATCGTGAAGTTCAAATTTCCAAAATCATAGTCATTTACCTCCAAATCGGAAATCTGCATACTGGTAGTCGGCAAATACTTTTTGCCATTTTGAATTAAGTTGAGATTCCCATTGATTATCCCACCAAGCTTTAAACTATCGATCTCGGGAACTACTTTATTCAAGGAAATATTTTCCAATCGAAGCTGCAAATCCTTTCTCTTGTTTTTAATACTTACTCCATCAAAAGCAATACGTTCGTTCAAATGACTCATACTAAATCCGTTGAACTGTATAGAATCGAGATTTTTATTAAAAACGAGCTTATTCTTTTTATCTTCCATGGCGTTTATATACCAGGTATTCCCCTTAAAAGTGAGATCCGATCGCTTAAAACCAATAACAGACATATTATTGGCATCAAAAGTTTGATACAGGTTGAAATTATATTGGTCTTCTTTGTTTTTTCCTCCTTTAAATTCTGATCTAAAGTAAAGGGTGTCATTCAATTTGGTGTTAATCAAATTCAAATCACTAACCTGATATAAATCGGACTCTATTTTGGCGATTTCCAAATAAGTATTGTAAAGGGGATTGTTATTATCCAATTGAAATTCTAGTTTACGAAATTTATTCCCAAAAGCATCGAAACGTGGAGAAACAAAATTGATTTTAAAATCCCCATTATCCGCATTTAGCTTACCAGAAATACTCGTTCCTTTTCCCAAGGTTATATCTGGATAGAATGCTTCTATTATTTTGTTATAAATTTTAAAATTAAAATCGACATATTGCCCCTGGGTAATTGGATCTGGTTCAAAATTGACATAAATGCTACCCAATGCATTTTGAGCCAAACGGGGCAATTCTATCAATTTGAACTTCCCAGATATTCTTCCAGTAATAATATCGGGAGAATTGATCGTAATTCGTCTTTCCCCATTGGTTGGATCTTGACTTGCCCGTATCAAAAAATCATTGAAATAATAGGCTGTTTTTTTATTGGTATAGCTCGTTCTAAAAACTTTTATATCCCCCTCAAAATCGTCAATATGGCTCCCTATCACATCCAAATTAATATTCCCTTTAAATATGGATGTTGAATCCTTGGTAAGGCGCAATTTGTGCAAGTCAGCAAAATCTACTTTGGTTTGGAAATCAAATTTGCTTTTTGCTGAAGAAAAATCTGCCAATCCTTCGAAGGTGAGTTTCAAATTGGGATCATCGACAGAAAAATTTCCATCAAAAAGCTGTTCCTTAAGCACTCCTGCTACTACAATATTTTTGTAATGATATTGTTGTACTTCCAAATCAAAGACATTTCCATTAACCTCCATATTCATATATTCGGCCAAGAAACTATTTCCATCAACATTAAAATCAAGGGATACCTTACCCAAACTAGATTCTCCCAAAAAGCTTCCCAAATCGAAATCGATCAAAGAAGCGTAACCTTCATAAGATATCAATTCTAGATCGGCTACTTTGTCTATTTTAAGTGTCGTGCGAAGACTTCCCAAATTAGAAAAAACACTCACATTGAGATCCAAATCTTCCTCCGTTACGTCTACTTCTCCTCTTACTGTAAATCGCTGTAGCTTTTTGAGATATGGCGGTAAATTATCTTGCAATATGTGAGGCATAATATAAACCAAATCATAATAATCGGTACTCACATCTTCCAATCCGCCAAACATACGGAAGTGCTCCCTTTCAAACAAATTATAAAATACAAAATCCCCATTGATTTTTGAATTAGAACAATCCATTTGAATATAATCTAGATGCAACTGGTTTAGCGTTCCAGATACATCGGTATCGAAATAGGCCACTGCTTTGGGGTTAAAACCATTATAAAAGGTATTTACATCGGCAAACGATACTTTTGAATCTTGAAATTTGGCTTTCAATTTTACCTTATTCAAAAAATCTCCAAAATCCGAACGATCATAATCAAATCGCAAATCTCCTTGAATTTTCGATACCTTGGTTTCGACCAGTAAATTTTCGAAATTCATAAAGGTCTTGGTGTAACTAAACTTAGATTGCAGTTTTTCAATAGGAATACCTCTTTTTTCATAACAAGACAACGATCTTATACTCAGGTCTACATTGGGTCCCAATACTTGAAACTGGTCTATTTCGCTTTCTATATTCTTAAAATCTAAAACATGCGGCTCCTCCAAATTTTCATCTATATAAATAAAGCTACCATTGGTAAGTGATATCCCCGAAGCTGCCAAGAAAAAAGGTTTAGCCTGCGCAGGTGCCGATGGGTCCTCATCAAATTGCGCAACAAAAACATCCAAATTGGTGTCTCTATTTCCTTTATAGGTTTTCATTTTAAACACCAAACCATCCAAACGGATATCTCCAAACTCCAACTCTCCATCCATAGTTTTACGCAAACTTATCAAAGAGGTTGTCAACTCATTTATATAAAAAAGGGTGTCTTTTTTATAATCAGAGACATAAACATTTTTTAAGGTGGTATTCCAAGTAAATAACGAAGCGGTAAGTTGCTTTACCCGAATGTCGGTACCAAAATCTTTGTTGAGCTGCTCGGTCATTCGTTTGGCCAAACTAGTTTGCACACTAGGCAGAGAAAGTACCAAGGTTCCAATGGTAAGTAGCGCCAAAACAATGAGCACCAAACGAAGAAATATTTTAACAAATTTTTTAATAAGCTGTAATCCTTTTAAATTTGTACCATCAAACCCTATTCCAAATACGTAAATGAAACAAGATTTGGTTTATACCTTAGCCATAGAATCCTCTTGCGACGACACTTCCGCAGCAGTTTTGTGCAACGATACTGTTTTGAGCAATATAGTAGCAACGCAAGAAATTCACAAAGCCTATGGCGGTGTGGTGCCAGAATTAGCGTCTCGAGCACATCAACAGCATATAGTACCAGTAGTACATCAGGCCTTAGCTAAGGCAAATATCGACAAAAAAGAATTATCCGCCATAGCTTTTACACAAGGTCCTGGACTTATGGGATCTTTATTGGTGGGAAGCAGCTTTGCCAAATCCTTATCTATGGCTCTTGGAATTCCGCTAATCGCAGTCAATCATATGCAAGCGCATATCCTTTCTCATTTTATATCGGACAATGAAGCCATACCCCTATTTCCATTTCTGGCACTCACCATAAGTGGCGGACATACCCAAATCGTAATGGTAAGAGATTTTTTTGCTTTGGAAGTCATAGGAGAAACCAAAGATGACGCAATAGGCGAAGCTTTCGATAAAAGTGCAAAATTACTCGGCTTGCCATACCCTGGGGGACCGCTAATAGATCGCTATGCCCAAAAAGGAGACCCAAAAGCTTTTGATTTTCCCAAGCCCAAAGTTGCCGATTTGGATTTTAGCTTTAGTGGGCTCAAGACAGCCATATTGTACTTTATTCAAAAACAAACCGCAAAGCATCCAGATTTTGTTACCCAAAATATAAATGATATCTGTGCATCCATACAGCACACCATAGTGGAAATAGTGATGGATAAACTCAAAAAAGCGGTAAAACAAACTGGTGTTAACGCTATTGCCATTGGCGGAGGTGTTTCTGCCAACTCGGGTATACGCCAAGCTTTGAAACAATCAGAAAAAAATTTGGGCTGGAAAACATACTTACCCAAATTTGAGTATTGTACAGACAATGCCGCAATGATAGGTATAGTTGGTTATCACAAATACTTAAAAAAAGAATTTTCACCTTTGGACTGCCCAACATTGGCTAGGTACAAAATATAAACGGTATAGTTTTTGAATATCTCACCTACAAAAGTGATATTTTACACTTTTTAACACTTAAAGCAGTATAAGAATTGTATTTTAGACCGATGAAGACCAAGATTAAACTCAAAAATACGTCACAATTTGTTGGAAAGCCAATATTGTTTTTGAGCTTATTGACTTTTATGCTTAGCGGTTTTGTGGTGCAAGCACAAAAAAAAGACAGTACCAAGATCATACAAGATCAAAAAAAAGAAGTTCCATTACCTCCAATAAAAGCGATACCAAAAGGAGAAAAAGAAGCAAAAGAAAATCCTAGTCTCCTACAAAATCCCAACCCCCAAAAAGGCATGTTAGAACTGCCCGAGAGAAATCAGATACAGTTTATGCCAAAAGTACAGTATCGAGATCCGGCAGAATTATACAAAAAACGATTTGGCATCAAAGATGAAGAAGCACTTCCCAATTTTGTAACGAAAACCTATTTTGGTAATTTTCATACCAAAGGAAAGTATATCGAAGTCGTTTGCCGCGATTTTGGAGCTGTAGATGACGATGTAATACAGATATCCGTAAACGAAAAAATAATCATCCCTCAAATTTATCTCATCAACGAATACCGCAGTTTCAAGGTTCCACTCGAACCAGGTATCAACAATGTTGTAATTATGGCGGTAAACGAGGGTTTGCTTAAGCCAAACACTGGAGAATTTCGAATTTTTGATGAATTTGGCAAAGAATTGTCCGCAAATTATTGGGGCCTAAAAGCCCAGCAAAAGGCCAATTTTGTGATCGTAAGGATGGAATAGAAATTGTATCTTCGCAAAAACTTATTATGCAATTATTTTATAGTGAGTTCCTAAGTGAATCGGATCTAGAGTACACTTTTTCTAAGGAAGAAAGTCGACATATGATACGGGTATTGCGAAAAAGAGAAGGCGATCCAATACAACTTACCAATGGCAAAGGAATTCGTTTCAATGGAACTGTTGTGATAGCAAATCCCAAGGCATGTTCTATTCGTATCGATTCCTTCAAAAAGATGAATCCTCCTCCGTATCATCTCCATTTAGCAGTAGCACCAACCAAAAATGTCGATCGTTTCGAATGGTTTTTGGAAAAAGCAACAGAAATCGGTATTCATCAAATCACCCCAATTATATGTGCCAATTCGGAAAGAAAAATCATTAAAATACCTCGATTAGAAAAAATTGTAGTCACGGCTATGAAACAATCGCTTCAATATTACAAACCAAAATTGCATCCTCCCATTGGTCTAAATGATTTTTTACAGCAGACACACGCCAAACAAAAATTTATAGCCCATTGTGAAGACGATAACAAAAAGAATCTAAAAACAGAGTCATTGGGCACAGATATTCTTGTATTGATTGGACCTGAAGGCGATTTTACTTTAGAAGAGATACGCTTAGCTCTCGAACAAGAATTTCTACCTATAAGCCTAGGGAATACAAGATTACGAACAGAAACAGCAGCATTAGTAGCATGCCATAGCGTTGCATTCTCCAAATCCTGATTTTCTAATACGAGATTTGCGTAGCATGCAAAAGATATCTATTTTTAAACTATGAAGTATATTAAGACATTGACATTTCTTCTATTTACCCAAATAGCATTTAGCCAACAGCTTGCCATTTTACAATATGGTGGTGGGGGAGACTGGTATGCAAATCCTACAGCCCTACCCAACCTCATAGAGTTTTGCAATAGAGAACTTCATACACAATTAGATCCTACTCCAAAAACGGTAAAAGTGGGGAATATGGAAATAAACCTCTATCCCTACCTTCATATGACTGGGCATGGAAATGTATACTTCAGTACCGAAGATGCCGAAAATCTACGAACTTATTTACTTTCTGGTGGCTTCCTGCACATAGATGACAATTATGGTATGGAACCTTATCTCCGAAAAGAAATCTTAAAAGTTTTTCCTAATACCCCTTTAGAAGAATTGGGAAAAAACCACCCTATATTCAAAGGTCCATTTCAGTTTCCTGAAGGTCTTCCCAAAATACACGAACACGACGGAAAACCGCCACAAGCATTTGGGATTACCATAGAAGGACGTTTGGTTTTATTGTTCACCTTCGAATCCGATTTAGGGGATGGTTGGGAAAACCCAGAAATACACAACGATCCAGAACCAGTTAGACAGAAAGCACTGCAAATGGGAGCCAATATTATTTCATATATTTTCAATCAATAAATATGCAATCAAAAATCATTAGTGACGGAATCTTGAGAGCTCTTGCTATTTTAGGCACTTTCTGTTTAGGCCTGTACTTTTTATATGCCATACGTTCTGTGCTCATTTATATTTCTATAGCAGGGGTAATCAGCCTTATCGGTAGGCCAGTTACACTTTTTTTGCGTTCTAAACTAAAATTTAAAACCACATTGGCAGTAGTCATAACTATGCTATTGATGATCGGTATTATTTTGGGAGTAATATCCATGTTTATTCCTCTTATTGCAAAACAAAGTGAAAACCTATCCTTGCTCAACATAGATGAACTCAAAGGAAATATCGAAATTTTATATGCAGAAGCTATGGATTATTTTGCCATTTCCGGTGGAGATATCCAACAGAAAATCAAAGAAAATGACCTATGGACGCATATCGATTTTAACGCAATACCAAATTTTCTCAATCAATTTTTGGGCGCCATCGGAAGCCTGAGTATGGGTTTATTCTCTGTACTATTTATTTCATTCTTTTTTTTGAAGGACAGCAAGCTTTTCGAAAATAGCATTTTGACTTTATTACCAAAAAGAAACGAAACTCGATTTAGAAAGTCCATTCAAACCATTAAGGGTTTGCTTTCCCGTTATTTTGTAGGTCTAGTGATACAGATACTTATACTGTTTGTGATTTACACTATAGTGCTACTGATATTTGACATCGAAAATGCCATAGTCATCGCCTTTTTGTGTGCCTTGCTCAACTTGGTACCTTATATAGGCCCTCTCATTGGTGGGTTTCTTATGTTGGTACTTACCATGACCAGCAATTTGGGTGCCGATTTTTCTACCGTTATATTACCAAAAACGACTTATGTAATGATCGGATTCGTAATTGGACAGTTGGTAGACAATTTCTTCTCACAACCTTTTATTTTTTCTTCTAGCGTTAAATCCCATCCCCTGGAAATATTTTTAATCATCATTATCTGTGGACTGCTATTTGGTGTCGCTGGTATGGTAGTGGCTGTTCCAACATATACCGCTATCAAAGTAGTGTTAAAAGAATTTTTTGCAGAAAATAAAGTGGTAAAATCCCTAACAAAAGACCTTTAAATTGAATTTAAACCTTCTTCGCCCCGAAGTTCAAGCTTATCTGGACAAGCACCTACAAACCGACGCCAAGGTATTTGCTATGATGTCCTCACCCTTTTCAGATCTTTCAGCTATAGATCTGACAACCCAATTGGCCTCTAAACAAAAATGCAAAAGCAAACTTCCAAGTTGGTTTGAAGCAAAAAACATATATTTCCCAAAAAGTGTACATATCGAACAAACCTCAAGTGAAACAACTGCTCGTTACAAATCTAGTATAGTAAAAGGGCAAACTCTTGTGGATATCAGTGGCGGTTTTGGAGTAGATAGCTATTATTTTAGTCAAAGCATGGAACGGGTCTTACATTTCGAATGGAACGAAAAATTGTCTCGTATTGCAAGACATAACTTTAAGCAACTAGGGGCGCATTCCATAGAAACAAATTCTGGAAATGGCTTGGAATATCTTCAATACTCCAAGGAACGATATGACTGGATTTATATCGATCCTTCTAGAAGAAGTCAACAAAAAGGAAAAGTATTTTTACTAGAAGATTGCGAACCCAATCTTGTAGAGATACAAGACTTGCTCTTTCAAAAATCTGCCAAAGTTTTGGTGAAAACAGCTCCTTTTCTCGATTTGAAAGCTGGAGCCTCCGTATTCCATTTTGTAAAAAAAATACATATCGTAGCGGTACAGAATGAAGTAAAAGAAATCTTATGGGAATTGGATAAAAATTTTTCTGGACAAACCAAAATAACGGCGGTTAACCTAAATAGAGAAAAAACAGATACAATCGAAAGCCTTTGGCCCATCCAAAATCTGGGAATGGTTTCTTTTTCTTTACCAAAAACGTACTTATACGAACCCAATGCCGCCATCCACAAAGCACAATTATATCCCGAAATCATATCGCAATATGATTTGTTCAAAATAGCTCCGGATTCTCACCTATTCACCAGTAATGAACGCATCGATTTTCCTGGCCGGAGCTTCGAAGTAATAGACTATTTTCCATACAATAAACAGCATATGAAAAAATGGAGAAAAAGCAAAGCCAATATCACTACAAGAAATTTTAAATTAAGTGTGGCACAATTGCGCAAAAAGCATCAGATCAAAGACGGAGGTGATAGCTATCTATTTTTCACCACCAACAAAGACCAAAAAGCCATCGTTTTGCTGTGCAAAAAAATCCAAGCCACCCTAGGCGAATAAAATAGCCACGTTTTGGTTGCTAACCGCAAAAAATGGCGTAAAACCTTGGGATTCTAATTCCTAACAACACCATTTCTATTTTGAAATGCCCTTAAAGAAATAGATAACTTTTTTCTTTATATTCTCCCGCGACGCTTTTCTAATTGTTCTTTTATTTGATTGGCACGCTTCTCAGTTAGGTTATATTTCCACATTACCCATATTGCCAAAGCTGCTGTTAAGGAAGGTATAACAATATCAGCAATACGCAAGCTATGCATAGTTTCTGTACTTTGTGTTGGAGCATCGGAAATAAAGCCTACCAATTTTAGTACTAATCCGCCAAGGGCGAGGGCAAAACCTTGTCCTACTTTTATCATCCACCAGTAAATGGCACCAAAGGTTCCTTCTTTTCTTGGCATACCATTCTCCAGCTCGTCCAAATCGCAAATATCAGCGGTCATACTCATCATCAAAGTAAACAAACCGCCTGCACCAAAGGCTATAAAAGGTACTGGAATAAATATAAGCCAAGGTGCCTCTACGGTGGTGTTTATACTAAACCAAGACATGCCTATACTTTCCAAAAACGGATTAAGCCATATAAAGAGCGACTCTACGCCACTAGTGAGACTTTGCCCCACGGCAGATTGATTAAACCCTTCGTTTAACGCCACATCAAAAGCCCACCATTTTAATAAATATCCTACGATAGAAATAAGAGTAGTAATAATAAAGGCATTGCGTTTTCCATATTTATTGGCCATTTTAGATACCAACGGAATGACCACAAATGCGGTGACTATTGCGCTTGTCATACTAAACCAAGCTGGCCAAGTAGATGCTGCCTCATAACTTCCGTTGTACATATAAAAAACAATAATATACACACTAAATGCTGCTACCATCTGAAAACCGTTAAACACCAAGAAAGTTGCGCCACAAAGTCGCATAAACAAGCTGTTTTTCATTACCAATTTAATATCGGCATACAACTGCTTTAGGTTACTCCAAAGGGTATTCATGGAAATTATTTTTCTGTTTTCCATCTTCCTGGCATCGATACCAACACAGAAAATAGCAGGTAATACACCCAACACAATGCAAATAGCACCAACTATAACCGATAGCTGTCTTACTCCAACATCTTGGGAAGCGAATACTTCTGGATCTGCAATAATTACCCAAAACCACGGCACAATCATCCATGCTATCTGTCCTATGGTATTGGCAAACGCCATTAGGCGGGTTCTTTCCTTATAATCGCTAGACATTTCATATCCAAGACCAACCAGTGGCGTTGCAAAAATGGTATTTCCTATAATAAACAGTATAGAAAAGAAAAGGAAATACCAAAAATTATAGGTTGGCGAATTGTCTGGAGACATTTGCCAAAGCAAAATAAACAGTACACCACTAAGAATAGCCCCAACAAAAATATAAGGTCTGCGCCTGCCCCATTTAGATTTGGTATTGTCTGTTAAAAAGCCCATAATAGGGTCTGTTATAGCATCTACTATACGTGGTAATCCACCAAGGAGACCTGCTAAAAAAGGATCCATACCAAAGGCTGTAAGCAAGAAGAATGAAAAAAAGGTTAATGCACCTGGCAATAAATTTAATACCAAATGCCCAGCGCCAAAGGCAGCTTTTTGTGAGATGGATATTTGTTCTCTGTTATGTTCTTTATTCATGCTATTCCCTTTTATAATACAGCTGCTATCAATTTGATTTTCATAAGTAGTTCTTAATAACCAAAGTTTGTAAGGCTTGGGCATTTAGGGCTACATAGTTTTTTTTATTTTTTAGTTTAATTTGTATATTTTTCTTTTGCTCAGTTGGATTAAATAGTACCACGACAAGCTCTTTATTTGGATTTTCAACGGCTGTTGCCATCACACCATCGGCTTGTTTTAGGCTAAACTTTATACGCTTTGCACCAGGTCTAATATATCGACTAAAGTGTGCTAGCGTATAATATAATGGCGTAAAATACACCTCGTCTATTTCAGGATCGACTAATACTGGGGCAACACACCAATTTTTAAACCAGTTTGGTCCTCCCTGTCGGTCTAAGACCATATTCCAATCTATCCATCCGTCTACCCCATGGTTTAAACATCCTATAATATCTCTTGCATATCTATACACAGGAACATATTTGGGGTGCAAATATTTTCTATCTTCAGCAGCCCAGTCCCATCCCCAGTCTGTAGCTTCTTTACGCCAATACCAAGCATCATCCTTCCAATGCGGCACCTCAGAATCTACACATCCTTCAGTTTGTATTAACAATTTGTCTTTTGCCTTCTTCTTAGCATAGTCTAAAGCTTTTGGAAAGTAATCGTAGGTACTCTCATACCAATGTACAGCCGTACCACTAAAATATTTGGAACTAGCCTGGTTTGCATACATGACATCTACCCATTCTTTCAATCCTTCTCTATTTTGGTCGTACCCCAAAATATGAACCTCTCCTAAACCTTTTTTTTCTAATGTTGGACCTAAATGGTATTGCACCAAATTAGTCATTTCTTGAGGGGAGAAATGCATGCTCTCCCAACTATTGCCATTTCCATGAGGTTCGTTAACTGGAGTAATGGCCCAAATAGGTATATCTAGTTTGGCATACGCTTGCAGGTATTTAGCAAAATAATTAGCATAGGTTGCATAGTACCTTGGTAATAATTTACCACCCACATAGGATTTATTATCTTTCATCCAAGGTGGAGCCGTCCAAGGAGAAGCCACTATTTTAAACCCCTCTTTAGATACTTTCATAGCATCTTTGATAAGAGGAATTAAATCATCTAGGTCTTCCTGTACACTAAAATGCTTTAATAAAGTATCTTCTACTACAGGCGCATAGGTATAATTATTTAGTGAAAAATCGCAAGATGCAATATGTGTTCGGGTAAGGGAATACTTGGCTCCACTTTCCCCAAAATAGGCCTCTATAACTTTTTCTCGGTTTGCAGGGCTTAGCTGTTTTAAAAGATAGGCCGTAGACTCTGTAAAGCTACCGCCAATACCTTGAATAGTTTGGTAACTTTTCTCCGGATGCAATTCTATTAGTATGTTATTTTGTTTTGTTGCTGGAGATCCTGTTGCTTCTATTTTTTGTAAATGGTTACCATTTGCAGCGGTCTCTACTATTTGCATTTCCAAAACATTGGAGCCACAACCCGCTACTAGTGTACCCATTAGCACAAAATACAGCCAATGTATCTTTCTAGTTATTTGCATATCTATTCTGAATTACGGTATAGGTTTTCTTTTTATTTCTATGGATATCTACCATTCCCCAATATTCTTCATTGGGGCTACCATCGTAAGGTACACCGCTACTATTGGGTGCTGTCCCTCCTATGTCTTGAACAGCAGGGTTTCCTGCTTTCCACCAGCCATCGGTAAATGAAAATATTGCTACGCCTAAGCTCCTTTTGGGATATTTTAAAATTGCATCTAAAATTTTAGCATTTGCATCGGCTTGTGCTTGTTGATTTTCCCCTTGTACATAACCCTCTGCAGCTACAGTCATATAACTATCTGCACCTGCCTCTGCAAAATACATAGGCTTGTTGCTTCGCTGTTCCCATTCTTCAAAAATAGTAGCAGGTCTATCCCATCGGTACACATTCATTCCCCAAATATCTATACTAGGTAGCTTTTGTAACACTTCTTTATTAGGAATTTCGCCATGTGCTGTAGCCACAGGATGGTTTTTATCTTCTTCTTTAATAGCTTGTGCGGCATCTTCTAGCGCCTTATACCAAGTAGGTAACCCACCTTGAAACCATTCTGGATGGTAATTGTACTCATTGCCCAATTCCCAAAATAAAATGGCAGGGTGGTTTTTGTATTGTTTCACATATTCTAAATAAGAACCACTAAGAATATCGTATACGCCACCTTGGTCGTACCCAAAGCCCATAATTACTTTTATATTGGCGCTGGCTAATGCATCTAACACTTTTCTCTCTGCTATAGGAGCATACACCCTAATGGTGTTTATGTTGGCCTCTTGCAACAAGGCTATATCTATTTCTAATTTTTGAAAAGACCGTATATTCTCTTTGCCAACGGCCACCGGATGATAACATACCCCTTTTATAAAATGTGGACGATTGTTTACCCAAAGTTGCTTGTCTTTTAGACTTACCACATTTGTAGATATATTTGTACATCCCAATAAAAAACTGCCTAAAATGAATAGGATGCTATAATACTTCATGGTTTCTCCGTTTTAGTTGGTGGTATCAAACTTGTTTTTAAATACTCTAATGTAGATAAGCTATCTTGTTTTTTTATGTGAATTCCTCTTTGCTGTAGTTGCTTAAACGCTTCTTTTTCTATGGCGGGATATAGGGCGTATTTTGCTTGTCTGTGTAAATTGAACAAGCCAAAATGGTTCTCCGACCCTAAGGCGTTATTCGCATCTTTCCAAACCTCATCAAAAGCTTCGAAATAGAAACAACTTATACCCGAATTGTTGGTCCATTTACGTATTTTATTATAATACAAGGCTTGTTTATAGGCATCGGCGGCTCTAGATCCAGTTTCCCCATAATGACCATCACTTACAGTTGCCCAACCCGTTTCTCCTATATGTACAGCTTTACTAGAATCTATGCTTTGCACGTACTGTTTCACACTATCATACTGACGTTTAGCAAATCTAACTGCCCTGTTCATGGCAAGCTCAATTTGTGCTTTTTTATTTAGGGCTTTATCTGAATCTTGCATCTGCCAAAACTCTGGGTTGTAATGTGTATTATGAAACGGATAGGTGTGCATAGATACATAATCTACTGCCTTTACTAAGTTTTCTAGATCGGTAGTCTTATAATCTGGATGCCCACCACCCCAAGAGGCAAAATCATCCGAACTAGTAATCCACAAGGTCTTTGGTAGCTTGCCTTCTTTTTTAAGCTGCTGTAGATGTACTACCCATTTTAAAATTATCTTGGCTTCTACAAAATAAGCCGATGCCCAATGGACCATGGCCTCGTTTCCTACGGCTAATACTTTTACTATATCTTTATAGGTATTGACTAGGCGAACCGCCTCGGCTATTTCGTTTTTATTGGATTCGTTTTCTTGGGAATGATCTGGTCCATTTCCTTCCCAGTTGAAGGCATCTTTACAAGAGATCCAAGCACCAAGCATCACATACATTTCAAAATTGCGATCTTCTTGCTTGAGTTCTCTTATGGCTTTTAAAATGTTCTTTGCCTGAGGTAAATGTACATTGTAGGTTCTAATAAATTTCACCCCTAAGGCCGACAAAATAAGTAGGTCTTCTTTAATTTCTGGTACGGTTGGCTGCACATCTCTACTTTTAAAGCGGTATCCACCATAAGACATTGCCAAATAAGCTGGCTTACCCAATAGATCTTTTGCTTGCAGTTCTTTCCTTTCTACAAAAGTATCGGGCTGCTGTTTACAACTTAGCAAACCTACCGTCATTAGAAATATACCAAGAACTATTTTCATGCTCTAACGGATTTGAAATTTTACTACTACTTTTTTTATCTGAGTGGTTCTTCCCCAAATAGCTTTGCTATGGGCAACATCTAGTTGCAAACTATCCAATACTGTTATCTCTCCATTGGTGTGATGTACCTTTATTTCGTTTCTTTTTCCTTGTTGGTATACTACAGGGACTTGGCAATAAGTATACACCAAACTATTTGGTGCTATACTTATTGTTTCCTCATTTCCACTTACATCAAGGTAAGTGAAGGAAGTAGCTTGAATTAAAAAATCTTTCGATTGCAAAAGGTTTGGTTTAAAATGCATTTTCGCATTGTTAACTTCCAAGCCAAGTCTTCCAAATCTAGTTAAAATATCTTCTTTTACTTGCCCGGTCATACCAGGCTGTTGTACACCTTTGTTAAATGGGGTATGTGAATAAGGATCTGTAGGAAATGCTCCATACGTACTTGGTGATTTATGCGCTCCAATACCAACTTCTATCTCTTGCAGATGCTGTTCTAGTCTTTCCAACACAGCTTTATCCTCTTGCATTTTAGAAGCTCTCCAATATACTTCCTGTACTGCTAACAATAGTTTAGATACCATATGCCAATAAATGGAACCTAACCCCTCATAACCATAAAAAGTACCTGAACGCCCTGTAAAAGCCTTATGATTAAAAACTTGCTCATAAATAGCCTCTACCTTAGCTTTATCCTGTTGCAGTAGGCCATGATATTCTTCTGGCAACTGCTCTAAAGCAGCTGATAAAAAAGTAGCATTTTTAAAATCGGCATTAAAATGGAATTGTCCGTTTTGGTCTTTAATAACTATTTGTTGGTTGCCATTTTGCACCAACTGTTGTAACAAAGCCGATTCTTCTATTGCTTCAGGCGCAATAATGTTTTTCTGTAAAAATCCAGGTAGTTTTTTGTTTGGATACAGCATATAGCTATTCTGATCCGGTCTATACAAAGCACTCTGACGTAAAGTATCTAACAATTGTACACTTTCTAAAGCTGAAAGATAGCCCGCACTTAGCACGGCCACTTGCCCTTCTAGCATTTCGTCCAAATAAGACACTTCTATCTGATTGTCTTTGAACTGAATGAGATTATAGGCATGATAAAGACCATCTGCTCTTTGATTCTTCACTATAGTATCTTCTATAAAATCTACTGCTGTTTGAAAGAAAGAAAGCAACTCTTCTACAGATAATTCCATTTGCTGCTTGCTAAAGCCATGTGCATAAACAGATTCTCTGTATGCCGAAGCGGCTTGTCCCACTCTATCTAAGAAACTTTTCTTCTGATTCGGATCTATTTCTTTACCCAGCAGCTTACTATGGTCTTCAAATACATTCTTGAGTTGATAGAAATAATGCCCCAATTCTTTAGCTATGGTAACATCCGCATCTTTTTTAGTTTCCCACAATTCTAAAAAGAAATTTAAAAATCTTCTCAAATAATATAGGGTAACCATAGAAACTCCATTCCCTACTAGCGCGTTATTCGCATCATTCCACTCTGGACGTTGGGTATTCATCCATATCCCTGTTTCTGGTATAAAATTAGAAAGTTTAGCCAAGAGACTTGCTAATATTTTTTCAACTAAATTTGCTTTAGTTATATGGCCATCAGGTGCATGCAATAAAGCTCCGTCTGCTCCTTTATCTTGTTTTCTTGCATTTATTTCTTCTTCTAAAACTTGGTCTAAGACTATGGTGTCTTTGGGATTTAGAACCAATGCCTCATAGGTTTTTATCTTATACGGCACTTGTGCGTATACAAATAGTTTCTCATGCATATAAGAATCTAATAGTGTAGGTTGACAGGCTCGTAAAAATTCTAATAACTTAAGCAAATATATTATCTGATGATCTCCCCAATACCCTATATAAGACCATGGATCGTTGGGCTCTATGGTTTCCCAATCAAAGCCGTCTTTAGTTACTCTATACGGATTATAGCCATCAAAAGTAGAAGCATTTAGAAATTTAAAGACCATTCCCATACTGAATAAGGGGTAGGAAAATGCAAGTGCTTCCCAGTTTTGAAATATATCTCGCCAGTTTCCTTCGTAATACAATATCTTCTCTCCAGTAAACTCGTCTTTGGTTCTAATAGAAAATTTATTCCAAGGTCTACTGGGGTCTCCGTGTCTTCGACTAAACTTTAGTGGCAAATATTCTATAGTTAACCTAAACAAATTGGAGTCTTCGAATTTAGAGACCTCTTGGAGGAGCGCATCTAAGGACACTTCCTCGGGCAGACTAAGTAAAAATTCTTTATAGTCATTGGCCAAAAGTATACTGGCATTGCTTAGGTACTGCTGATAATCGGTTTTTTCTATCTGATAATTCCAATTAAAAACACCACCTCGCATCATATTAAACAAGGTATTGGAGAAATGTCTAATATCGGCTTGTTTATCTCCAGTAGATTGCAAACCGTCTGCTGTAGCAACTAAAGCACGCAATTGTTTACTATCTTCCTGTAAACTAGCTATAATTTGCTGCTTTAGCTCCTTTTGTTTACCTAAAATATTTTGTAAGCTTATTACTTTAGAAATAGATTGATGCACTTCTGCAACGGTAAACCATTCTTTCTCTGTTCGTGCTACTATATTTCCTTTCCATACGGTAAGATAAGCCCCTTTTTCCCCTTGCAAGTCTGTTTCGGATTGTACGGATAGACCATTTTTAAACAAAGAAATTTGTTTGTTCGAAAGCAAATAAGCTTGCGGATTTAGGCCTGTAGACCATACCGTATTGGCTAGTAGTGCTTCACTAGGTTCTGCTCTATCTACAATTACTGCACTAAGCGCAAATGTTGCCAAACCATTTGCATGTAATTCTGTTCGTTTATAGGCTCCAACCAAATTACTACTTGCATTTTGAAGTGAATAAGGCACTGCCGCTGGCATTATATTTAAAATCCCATCTAACACCTCTAGTTCTACATCTTCTTTACCAAGGTTTTGCAATCTGGCATGTCGCACAAAACCAAAGCGATCACTTGGTTGCCAACTATAGCTAAAAGCCAATTGTAACTGGTGATTAATTTCTTCAAAAATAATAGAGTTTCCATCTATACCTTTGTACAAATTTCTAGTAAGTGTATACCTTTGCGGTTCCTTTTGAGAGAAACATTCCCAAAGGAATGTTTCTTTGTTTTTATAAACTCTCAGAACAGTAGTAGCACCCGTATTATCTGCATTTTCTATTATTTTATCGTCTGTAGTATAAGGAAACAAAGACATATCACAATCTTTTCGTCCAGCTGTTATTCCCCCGTTGCTAGACAAAAACAACCAATGATTTGAATGACTTACGATGCTCATGAAAAATGGTGGCATGGTATCTACATTGGTTATTTTGTAATAGACTTTGTTTCCTATTGATACAAATTCACCACTAGTAATATCTTTATCCAAAGAAATATTTTGTTGTATAGAAGGGTGTTGTTTAATCATGTTTGGGTATGCTCTAAATAGTTATATGGTGGTACTAAATAACTACAACCAAAAAAAATAATACTATAATAAGAAAAAGAGGAGCAGCTAATGCACTATACGCCACTCCTCATCCCTATGGTTATTATTGATAAACTTTAATATAATCCACCTCCATGGTTGCATCGGTAAAAGAGGCATCTACCGTTCCTCCCAAAGTTCCACCCATTGCTACATTCATAATTAGGAAGAAATCTTTGTTAAAAGGAAGTGTATTATTATTATCGAACTCGTAATACATTTCATCATCT
>JAOXRU010000654.1 GCA_025800395.1 Flavobacteriaceae bacterium | reverse complement strand
CAACTATTGCCTTATTATCGTTATTAGTAATTCCAGTATTTAGTATGGTTTCTACTATGGTAGTCATAAAAGAATGCTTCTTAATGGCCTCTGCCATATTCATTTCCAAGAAATAATTTACCAAATAACTCCCAATGGCTACTTCTGCACCCACATAAAAAAAGATTCCCAACACCCCCAAAGACAAGCGTTTGTGCTTTAATGCTTGTAAATAAGTACCTGCATCTTTTTCTTCTATAAGTTTTGGCAAACGCACAAAGGCAAAAAATACCGCTATAAGCACTATAAAAATAGCTATTCCTAAAAACGGTTTTTGTACCGCTGCTGCTTCTGCATTTAAATACAAAGTTTTAGTCTCTTCGGTTAAGGCAGCAATTTGTTCTTTGGTTTTGATATGATCTCTAAGAATAAACCAAGCACCAGCTATAGGTGCAATTGCTGTTCCTAAAGAATTAAATGCCTGAGATAAATTAAGCCTACTGGAGGCCTCCCCTTCCGATCCTAGTACTGCCACATAAGGGTTTGCCGCTACCTGTAGAATGGTCATCCCGGCAGCTAAGGTAAAATAAGCAAACAAAAATACCGGAAACAATCGTAAAGATGCCGCTGGATAAAACAACAAACATCCGAATCCCATAGT
>JAOXRU010000620.1 GCA_025800395.1 Flavobacteriaceae bacterium | reverse complement strand
CTAAAAAACTGGCTTACCAAAGGGAACACCTTAATAACACTTGGCACGGCTAGTGCATGGGCAATAAAGAAAAAAATTGTAAATGAAAAACTACTTCAACCTGTTAAAGATAGTGCTAAAACTGTAGAAAGGTTACCCTATGTAGAAGCGGGAGAACATATTGGTAAAGAGAGTGTAGGTGGTGCTATATTTAGAGCCTACATAGACCATACACATCCTTTAGGATTTGGCTACCAAGACAAGAGCATTCCTGTATATAAAAACAATAAGATTTGGCTTGCTCCAAGTAAAAGTAGGTTTTCAACCGTACTTCGATATACCCAAACCCCTCATATAGATGGATTTATAACAGAGAAAAACCTGAATACATATCTCAAAAATTCTGCACCTCTCTTGGTAAGCAAATCTGGAAAAGGAACCGTAGTGCTTTTCGGGAATAACCCTAACTTTAGAGGATCTTGGTTTGGGACGAATAGGCTGTTTCTAAATGCCTTGTTTTTGAGCAATCATATCAACGTACCACAATAAAACAATAAACCGATCTTATTTTACAGTAGTTGCTTTCTATTTAAACCCGCTGCAAAGTGTTTTTAAACTAAAAAAGGCATAACTATTTTACCGTAGTGGCTTATTCTA
>JAOXRU010000582.1 GCA_025800395.1 Flavobacteriaceae bacterium | reverse complement strand
TGCTATTTTCTCTAGCGGCATGATGGAGGTGGCACGGAAGGGTATTTTTAATCCGTCGCAGTTTCATTTCGATGAGATCATGATTATTTTTATGGCGGTAATGATTACCGATATCTTACTGCTCGACTTCTTTAACACCCTAGGAATGCCAACTTCTACTACGGTTTCTATAGTGTTTGAGCTATTAGGGGCTGCGGTTTGTGTGGCTATTTTGCAAATATTTACCAAAGAAGAATCTATACTTACTTTAGGCACATATATAAACACGGCTAAGGCTACAGAAATTATGCTTGGTATTGTAGGATCTGTAATTATAGCGTTCTCCATTGGTGCCTTTGTGCAGTTTGTGAGCAGGGCTATATTGTCTTTTCATTTTAACCAGAAAGCCAAATGGGTGGGCGCATTATTTGGTGGTATTGCACTTACAGCCATAACCTACTTTATATTTGTAAAAGGTATAAAGGGTACTTCTTATGCCAACGAGAATTATTCTTGGTTAGGTGGCAGTACCATAAAAGATTATTTAGAACAACAGCTGATTGTTATTGTTGCGGTTAGCATGGTACTATGGTCGTTAATCTCTTATACTTTAATTGTACTATTTAAGAAGAATATTTACAAACTTATTATTGGGGTTGGAACTTTTGCTTTGGCATTGGCTTTTGCAGGCAACGATTTGGTAAACTTTATTGGAGTTCCTATAGCAGCATGGCAATCGTACGAGGCTTGGGCTGCCGCAGATGGGGTGGCTGCTACAGAATTTGGCATGGATGTGCTTGCACAAAAAGTACCTACACCTACTACCTTATTGTTTTTAT
>JAOXRU010000580.1 GCA_025800395.1 Flavobacteriaceae bacterium | reverse complement strand
TGCCGATTTGGTATTGCAATTACATTGGTTAGAACGAGAAGTGTTTATAGCAATTTGGATTGCTATTTTTGCCGCATTAGCCTTATATCTTTTCGGAAAAATACAATTACCGCACGATAGCCCTATTACCCATATATCTGTTGGTAGGCTAAGTCTAGGTTTGTTGTCATTGGCATTTGTAATATACATGTTGCCTGGTATGTGGGGAGCACCTCTAAATCTTATTAGCGCATTTCCTCCGCCACAACATTATAGCGAATCCCCTTATGGTGTTGGATATACCAACAATAGTGGTGGTGGGAGTAGCCATCAAGAGATACCCGAAGGAGCCCACCTTATGGCACCACATAATATTGTTGCTTTTAACGATTACGACAAAGGTCTGGCCTATGCCAAAAAAGTTGGAAAACCTGTAATGATCGATTTTACCGGACACGCTTGTGTGAATTGTAGAAAAATGGAACAAAATGTTTGGGTAAAACCTAAGGTTCTAAATATCCTGAAAAACGAGGTGGTTTTGATCTCATTATACGTAGATGATAAACGAAAATTAGATAAAGATGAAGTAATCCCATCTCAA
>JAOXRU010000572.1 GCA_025800395.1 Flavobacteriaceae bacterium | reverse complement strand
CTTTGCCGTTGTTAGGGATTTCTTTTTTATTGGTCCACAAGACATTTTTCAAATCTTCGTGTTCTATATCTACACCAGAATCTACTACTGCTACGATTACTGGCGTTCCTTTTTTACCTTTGATGATTTCGGCATACGCCTTATCTACACTCATACCGGGAATGGTGTCGGTTACCAAATCTGCATGTACCCAATTTTTCAATTCGGCTTCGCTAGGCTTCGCAATTTTTCGTGGTGTATTGTCTATATTGGCTATTGGAGTAGACAAAATTTCTGTGCTTCCACATCCTACCAAGATGCTTGAGGCCAATACCCCAACACCTATAAACTTTAAAATTCTCATTAACTATGCATTAAATATTAATAAACTCTTCAAATGTATGAATTTCGTTGAGACGAATTCCTTTTTCGGTTCGCTTTACCGTACAAATCTCGTTATGCGCATCGTGTTCTAAAAACAAATACAAATTTTCGTCTGCTGCCTGTTCCATAAAAACTGTTTTTTCATCCATAGACAAAAGCGGACGAGTGTCGTAACCCGTTACATAAGGTACTGGTATATGCCCTACTGTTGGGCACAAATCTGCCATAAACACCAAGGTTTTGCCTTTGTAACGCACATAAGGTATCATTTGCTTTTCGGTATGTCCGTCTACAAACAACACATCAAA
>JAOXRU010000548.1 GCA_025800395.1 Flavobacteriaceae bacterium | reverse complement strand
AACTACAGACAAACAAGGGCGTATTGCTATACGCCCCTACCGAATAGGATTATTGTATTTGTCTTTCGACCAATTGGAAGGATTTGAAATTATATATTGTACCATTGCTTGAAATTCTTCAGAATTTCTAATAATCCTATCTTAATAGCCTCGTTGCCAGATAGAATCTTTTAATCCTATATTGGAAATAGGATACAGTAATTTTGAGTTGGTATTATACTTTTCGATCAACCATTTACGCACTTCTCTTGTAGCACATCCTTTAAATCCTCGAACAATAGAACCGAGAGTATGAGAAGGACTTACAAATCCACTTTTTGATGACACTTTAGGAGGTACTTCAATGGAGATTATAGCATGAAAATGATTGGGCATAATGCAATATATCTCCGAATAACAATAGTTGCGAATTTCAAAAGTTTTGTTCCAACACTCTTTTACAATTTGTCCAATCACACTTAGATGCATCCTTTTGGATTGTACCTCTCCAAATATCGGATCCCTAGAAGCTCCACAAATGGTAATAAAATACATTCCTTTTTGGCTATAATCAAAATTTTTTAATCGTATAGATTGTCTTTTTTGATATTCACTATTGTATTTTTTTATATACATCGGTACAAAAATACGAAAATTCCTATATTCGTTTGTCAATAATTTTTAACGTAGATCCTTAGTCCCGCAGCCCATCATTGCCCAACGAACATGCTGTTGATATTTCACAAAACCGCAACAGTCTGTAATCAAATCTTATATAAAAAAATGGAATGCTGTAGGGGCGTATAGCAATACGCCCCCCACTCTGCCACATTGGGCGATTTTCCATAAACACCACAATACAACCATGGTTATCGTTTTATATTAATAAAAAAGGACGCAGGTGTACAGAAATTACCGTAGGGGCGTATAGCAATACGCCCATAGCCCAAACCTTAGTCCCGCAGCCCATCATTGCCCAACAAACATGCTTTAGAATGAAACAAAGTGGCACATACCATCACAATATGAACTACAGACAAACAAGGGCGTATTGCTATACGCCCCTACCGAATAGGATTATTGTATTTGTCTTTCGACCAATTGGAAGGATTTGAAATTATATATTGTACCATTGCTTGAAATTCTTCAGAATTTCTAATAATCCTA
>JAOXRU010000531.1 GCA_025800395.1 Flavobacteriaceae bacterium | reverse complement strand
TCCAGGCATCGATCTTTTGACAATTTTTTAGTGAATTTAATAGCTGGTTTAACTGCCTACTCCTTCCTAGACTCAAAACCAAGTATTAAAATACAACGGTTTTTACCTAATATAGGCGTAAGTTAAGTCGAACTCACGTTAATTTAAAATGCCCTTAAAAGAAATAGAAAGGAAAAAAGGCTATTTATTAGGGTGATTTTAAACTAGAAATGGTATAATTCAATACGTAATAGATTCTAATGCGTAATTCGGGATTTATTGAAATAGAAAGGAAAAAAGGGTTGTTTACTGCTGTAATTTCAAATAATAAGAATGCATCATTCGAGTTGAAAAAATGGTTTCCCTTATTGGGCATTATGTTTGTAGTTTTTTTGGTATAGAAAAGGGGATTAAGGCTGTGGTCGGTTCCTCGCTCTAGTAGCCCTAGTATCTATTTCAAAAAAAGGGATCCCAACAATTCCCAGCACAAATAGCTGAGATATAAAAAAGACACAGACCATATACAAGCGGCTAATCTGGCAAACTATCTTCAATATAGACTGTTTCGCCCACACTTTTTACACTTGAAAAATACCTGCTACCCATTTGGGGGTAGCAGGAAAATGTAAATAGAATGGAGATTTTTGGAGAGGTACGATCCAATTTGTACACCAATAATGATTGTTTTTTGAGTGTTTTGCACATTTGGATCTAGAGGTTGGGGGAGTTATACCATTTTTATTTTAAAATGCTCTTAAAAGAAATAGAAAGGAAAAAAGGCTATTTATTAGGGTGATTTTAAACTAGAAATGGTATTAGTTATTTCCTACATGGTTTTCTATACAGAGCGCTAAAATAGCTGTTTTTAGAAATGCATTCCAACACCAAATTTCAAACTCTGTACATGAGCGGTATAGGCATTGCCCATCATTTGCGTATCGGTGAGATAAAAATAATGATAAGCAGCATGTACATACAAGCGCTTGTTTATATAGAAAGCAAATGCAGCTACGGAGCTAATACCTTGGTCCCAAAGAAATTCTTTGGATACATCCTGATTGCCTAGGCTACCGGCGCTATCAAATTTGATCCAAGTATAGCCGATACCTGCATAGGGGCGAAACCAAGCAAAATCTTTTGGATGCCATTGTACATATAATTTGGGCTCTATAGTAAAGGCATAGACTTCAAAATCTGGGGAATTAAACTCAGGTTTATTATTACAATGGTAATAACCCGAATGGAGACCCAAGGCCAATTCTCCTTCTCTCTTGCTGTAAAATCGGTATTTAAAACCCATATCCAATAGACCTTCATATAAGCTTTCGAAGGTGTTGTTTCCAATTGCCAAGGGATAGCTCATTTCAAAACTGATATTGGTATCTTGTGCACTAGAGGGCCACATTATCCCATGAAGAATTATTATTAACATAAGTTTTTTCATCGTGTACTGTAAGATTTGGTGATGTTAAATTAAACAATTATAGCTAAAAGCGTACAAAGTAAATCGGAATAATAATAAAAATAAATATGTGTAGAAACTGAGTAGGCTTATAGCGGTAGATACCCAGTAAATTTAGGATATAAGCCTGTAAATACACTTAGAGTGCTTCTATTATAAGCTATACCATAGTATGCTATATAGGATAAAGCATACTATGGTATAGCATTGGTGATTTAGAAATTATACCCCATACCAAATTTGATTACAAAAATATGATCGGTATAATCGGTATCGATTACATTATTTGTTTTGATGTACGTATAACTCAGCACAGATTGTACAAACAAATTGTTATTTAGCCAAAAAGCCAAGCCAGCATTGGCAGCCAACCCGCTATCCCAATCGTCAGCCAAGGTAGGGGTGAAATTATTTATCATCCCTTTCGCATCGAAGCGAATCCAGTTATATCCCAATCCGATATATGGTCTAAACAATTTGTTTTCTTCATCATGGTATTCAAAAAACACTTTAGGTTCTAAGGTATAGCCGTTTACTTTAAAGTCGGTATTTTCACCTTTCAAATGATTTTGATACCATCCAGAATTGTAAGCCAAACCAATATGGACCTTGCCTAAATCTACAAATCGGTATTTGATACCAATATCGCCACGGCCGTCAAATAATTCTTGAAATGCATTGCCCCCCACTGTTTTTGGATAATTGAGTTCCAATGTCATTTTTGTTTCCTGAGCCCGCCCGACAAATACTACGATAGCCAAGCAAGCCATACAAATAAGATTTTTCATATAATGTAAGATTTGTTATACAAATATATATGTTTTATAGGATAATACCGTCTTTTGTATACAAAAAATCATTATATGTGTTTGCGCTCTTTCTGATAATTAGCTGCTTTTTACGAGGAGTACAGGTAAAATATATTCTTTTTTGCTATGTTGTATCCATTTCTATGTTTTTTTTACTGTTGAGAAAAACCAAGCCATAGAAGAAGTTAGAAAAACGGGAGAGGTTTTAGGATATCATATGCATTGCTTAGAGATGAGACAATATGAGCAAACATTTCCTTTGCTCAAAAGTAAACAAAGGAAAAAGCGTATTATATTTAACTCACGTTATTTAACAATGAAAATGAATTAAAACGGTCAACTTTATTTAGGGAAGTACAAATAATGTAGAAAGAGGTAATGGTTTTATTTCTAGATGCAGTATAGGTATAAAGGGATTTTAGACAGAATTTTTTTCGTTTTTAATCCATGCCGCATCATGAGCTTATAGCACAGTACCTTATATATCCCAAAATAGAAAACCTTTTCCTAGATGTAATCGACACTAAGAAAAGGCTTTCCGCATTAACCCAATAGAATACTTTAAATGTTTTTTTAAAACTCCCCACCACCCGTAGACGGTGAGGAGTGATTAAACCCAATCTTTTACAAAAACATTGTCAATAAAACTTTTACTTAACTATATCATGGCACAGACAAAATCTAAGTGGGGAGATTGAGGTTGGTTATACCATTTCTATTTTGAAATGCCCTTAAAGGAAATAGATGATTTTTTCTTTATAGTTAATTAGAAAGGGAAAAAAGGTTTTTTATTGGGGTTATTTTAAATTAGAAATGGTATTAATTATCAAACATCTTTAAAATCTTTAAACTCCTTGCTGTTTTCTCCATATTCAAACTTGATGTAGCTCTCCGCAATTTCCATGGCATTTTTTATTTCCGAAAATGCCATTTCCCGTCTTCGAATACAGTGCTTCTGATCACTCATATTATCGTCTATCTTTTGTGCTTTTTGCTCCAGTTCTTTCGCAAATTTTAGGAGACCTTGTCTATTGATGAGCTCTTTCGAAGGCTGGTATTCGCTACCCATTCCTTCTAAGAAACTTATGGCTTCTCTAAGTGCAGATAAATTGCTCTCAAACCAATAGCCACTAGATTTTCGGATACTACGGCCAGAGACCGAATCTGCCAATTCGGAAGAAGATAAAAGGTTGGAAGGTTTTTTAGAGGGTTTCGAAGTATCGGTATTTTGGTTGGTGTTTACCGATTTTTTCTTCGAAGGATAACGACGTACCAAAGATCGAATCGATCGCATGGCATTAGTTGCTATCTGGAGGTTCTCCGTGGAAGGCAGGGTTTCCAAATAAGACAATATCAAATCGATACGCCCTACAAGAGAAGTGGGACCTGTATAATGAGCTCTTCTTCGAATGCGGATAAGCTCCTTATGTGTGTCACGTAGCTTTTCCAGTTTACGAAGATTGTCTTCTATGTCTACTAAATATCCCTCCAAAGACTCGATGCTACCCAATTTGTTGGTGGGATTGTATTTTGTGAGTGTTTTAATACTTTTTGTTCGGCGCTTGGCTCTCTTTAGCCGAGCTTCTGCACTATTTGACTTTTTTTTCTTGGCAGCCATATATTTTTTATTAATAGGTTAAGTTCGTGTGCTTTTGTTGCAGTTCTTTTTTGCAGGGCACATATTAAAAACGAAAACGTAATACAAATATTACAAATTAAATAAAAAAAATCATCAATATTTTTGTCAAGACACCTTATTTGCTTCTCTTAAAGAAGACCTAAAACGAAGATTATCAATGTTTCATAGAAAATGATTGTATCTAAAAAAATTATATGCTCTTTTTTGAAGAATTTTGGATAGTTAAGACACAATTTATACCAAATGCACAAAAAAATATCGAATATAGCGAGTGAATTACAGCAAATAGAAAATAGAAAATTAGCTTTTACGTCCTTATTATTAGAAGTTAATACGATCTTTATTACTTATTGGTAATAAAAAATAGCAGATGCAGGATGTTTTTTGTCAAATAAAAATGAATTTGATGCTATTATAATTCTCCTCCAAGCTATTTCGGACTACTTATACCATTTCCATTTTGAAATGCCCTGAAAAGAAATTGAAGATTTTTTTCTTTATAGCTATATAAAGAAGAAAAACCAAGTAGCCTTACTAAGGTTTCTTTTTATCTCGAATTATGCCATAGAACTTCGTTATGAGATTGCTAAGTGCAATAAAAACAAGTGCTTTATTGTCTTTCAACATAGCTCCTTTATGGGGTAAGAAAAAGCAGCGCAGCTTCTTGTTTTTGTAGCAAATTCAATACGTAATAGATTTTCTAATGCGTAATTAGGGATTTGTTGAAATAGAAAGGAAAAAAGGGCTATTTATTGGGGTGATTTTAAACTAGAAATGGTATTATATACCCATAAATGATTTTGAAAATTTTATATTTCTACCATTGCACCTAGTTACACTCTTTTTTGAGTATCCTATTTTTTATAAAATAGCTTACCACCATTTACCTTATACGATTATAAAGGTATAGAAAGAGATTTACTCAAATTCTGAAACAAACTGTAGTTTTACACTTGGGTATTTTTGCTGCGTCATCTGTATGGTAAATTCAGAATCAGCCAAAAATACCAGACGTTCTTCTTTGTCCTTTGCCAAGAATTTGTTTTTAACTCTCAAAAATTCTTTCAATTCTACCGGATCAGCTTCTCTATCATCTATCCAGCATACCTTATGCGCAGGAAAGTTTTCATAGCTGCATTTTGCCCCATATTCGTGTTCCAATCGATATTGTATTACCTCGTATTGTAAGGCGCCTACTGTTCCTATGATCTTTCGGCCATTAAATTCCAATACAAACATCTGTGCAACGCCCTCATCCATTAGCTGCAGGATACCTTTAGATAATTGTTTGGATTTCATCGGATCTGCATTGTTGATATATCTAAAGTGTTCTGGAGAAAAACTCGGTATCCCTTTAAAATGCAACTGCTCCCCTTCGGTAAGCGTATCCCCAATTTTAAAATTGCCTGTATCATGCAAACCAATGATGTCTCCGGCATATGAAATATCCACAATCTCTTTTTTCTCAGCAAAAAAAGCATTTGGGCTAGAAAACTTAAGCTTCTTATTGTGTCGGATATGCAAGTATGGTTTGTTGCGCTCAAAAGTGCCACTTACAATTTTGATAAAGGCCAATCTATCGCGATGTTTTGGATCCATATTGGCATGAATCTTGAATACAAAACCAGAAAATTTGGGCTCCTCAGGTTTTACCAAACGCTCCTCTGCATGCTTTGGTAGGGGAGAAGGGGCAATCTCTGTAAAACAATCTAGTAGTTCTCGAACTCCAAAATTGTTGAGGGCCGATCCGAAAAATACAGGTTGTAAATCCCCATCCATATATGCTTGTTGATCAAACTTAGGATATACCTCATAAACCAATTCTAGATTGTCTCGCAATTCCTCCGCATGGGATTCTCCAATAATATTGTCCAATTCCAGATTCTGAATATCATCAAATGCTATCGTATCCTCTACTGTTTGCTTATTCTGTCCAGTAAAAAGATTGATGTTTTTCTCCCAAATATTATAAATACCCTTAAAATCAAAACCCATTCCTATCGGAAAACTCAATGGCGTAACTTTCAACCCGAGTTTCTGCTCTACTTCATCCAATAGATCAAATGCATCTTTTCCTTCCCTATCTAGCTTGTTGATAAATACGATCATGGGAATATTGCGCATACGACATACTCGTACGAGTTTCTCTGTTTGCTCCTCCACACCCTTGGCCACATCTATAACTACTATAACCGAATCCACTGCTGTAAGTGTACGAAAAGTATCCTCTGCAAAATCCTTGTGTCCTGGCGTATCTAATATATTTATCTTCTTATCTTTATATATAAATGCCAAAACCGAAGTAGCTACCGAAATACCTCTCTGACGCTCTATTTCCATAAAATCCGAAGTGGCTCCCTTTTTTATCTTGTTGCTCTTTACAGCTCCAGCTTCTTGGATGGCACCACCAAAAAGCAATAGCTTTTCGGTTAATGTCGTTTTACCCGCATCAGGGTGAGAAATAATACCGAAAGTTCGGCGCTTATGGATTTCGTTTACTAAACTCATGTGTTCTGAATTGAGTGCAAATATAGGATTTAGTATTTAGATAAATGTGCTTTTCCTAGCCAAGTCATACCATTTCTATTTTGAAATGCCCTTAAAAGAAATAGATGATTTTTTTCTTTATATAAAGATCAAAAATCAAACATGGCATGAGCTACGGTTTCTTTTTGTTCTGAAATAGAAAGGAAAAAAGAGATATTTATTGGGGTGATTTTGAACTAGAAATGGTATCATTTAGCAATTACCTATGTCTTTTTTATAGATCGTCAATTAATGATCTCCCTCAAAGTTTGAAAACATACCTTGCAAAAGAATGCTGCTCTCAAGAGCATCTTAAGACCGTTTTTATTTTCCTTATACCTAGTTGTGATTTCTCCTGCCAATTATAGCCCTACAAAGCAAGGCCTTATCTAGGAAAAAAAACGTTGTGCTTATGGTATGTCGTGCGAAGGTTTAAATATAAATCCTATCCCAAATATCAAAATAATTGAACCAAGTAGAAGTACAACCACAACTACCTTTAGACCTACAACATTATGAATGTGTTTCACCACATTTTTTGTGTTCGCCCGCAATTAATATATATTATTGTATCTAGATAATAGATATGGTAAGTAGTTATGAACATGCTATAGACGCCTATAACATACTTCTCATCATTGAAATTGCCACAAGTATTATAACTAACTACTAAGCAAATGACCTCAAAACTGTTTAGGACTTTAGCCTGTACGCTATGTATTATATATAGTAGCAACATGTATGCCCAAAACACCTTTATCACAGACGATTTTACTTCCGGAAACTATTCTGGTGGCACAGGATGGACTGGCAACTGGACGGAAACAGGAGACAACAACAATTCAGCTAATGGCTACATAAGTTTAGGTGGCCAAAGGTTACTACTACGATATATATGGTGGGAAACCATACAGCGTAGTGCAGACCTCTCTGGTAACGATTCTGCAACTTTAACCTTCACATGGCAGGGACAGAGCTTAGAGGGTGTTGAAGATTTAGAAATTATGGTATCTACCAACGGGGGCAGCACTTTTACCACTATTGGATCTGTAGATGACACACCAGCTAGTGGTACATTTACAGCCGATTTAACCCCATACATATCCGAAAATTTTGTATTGCGATTTGGAAACGATGATAGAGCCTCTGGCGGCGATTGGACCGATTTTGGCGACATGGTTTATATAGACAACATACAAATAGAGTTAGTACCAACAAACAATTCGCCTGTAATTGCAGGAACAGGAGATCAGAACTACTGTCCGGCAGATGGCAACGGTATAGCCATAGTAGAAACCATTAGTATTACCCATCCCAGCAGTGCCACCATAGATGCCATGCATTTTCAAATCTCTAGCGGCTATGTAAACGGAGAAGATCTGCTTGCCCTTACGGGAAGTCACCCTGGTATTACAAGTAGTTGGAGTGCGGTAGAAGGGAAGCTCACCCTAAGCGGTACAGCCACTTTAGCGGCATACCAAGCCGCTGCTTTAGCAATACAATATACCTCTAGTGGAAGTCCTAGCGGAAACAAAGGTTTTTCTATAAGTATAGGCAGTCCCAATTTTCTACCCGCAACAGGACATTATTATGAATATATAGCCCAAGCAGGAATTAGTTGGACCGATGCCCGCGATGCCGCTGCTGCAAGTACACATTTTGGTATGCAGGGGTATTTAGCAACACTTACCTCTCAGGCAGAAAGCGATTTTGCTGGACAACAAGCTCAAGGGGTAGGATGGATAGGCGGTACCGATAGAATTACCGAAGGGCAATGGGTTTGGGAAACAGGTCCCGAAGCAGGAACCGTGTTTTGGAACGGTGGTCCTGGAGGGAACACTCCCAATTATGCATTCTGGAATACCAACGAGCCAAATGATTATGGAGGAGGAGGAGAAGATTATGCCCATATTACAGACAACTCCATTGGAATTCCTGGTTCTTGGAACGATTTGGCCAATGGTGGCGCTACTGGTGCTTATGCTTCCCAAGGCTATATTGTAGAATACGGAGGCATGCCAGGAGATCCTACTCTCAATATCTCTTTTGATACCACTATTCATTTCACATGTTCTGTTATTACAAATAGAAACATGACCTATAGAGTAAATAAAAACTAATCGCAACCAATGATAAAGAGCAATCGGATTCGAATCTTATGCATTAAAAAATGAAAATATTAAGCAAAATAGGTTAAATTATAGGTCATATAACGATGGAATTTACTTTTTGTCTGTTTATAAAGTATTTTACCCGTAAATCACGAATTAAAACGGTTATTTCGCCCACTCTTTAGAAGATTATGTATCTTCGTATTGGAAATATTAGCCCCCCTAATCTTTTCATATAAAAACCAAACATGCATGGTGTGATCAAATCAACACACTATGAAAAGGTTTAGGTATTTAACGATTAACAACAGTAGGGCAATTGCAAATTTCCCTTTCTTTATTGTACTTAAATTATTGCTTCTATTTATATTCCTTTGGAATACAACTACGAAGGCCAATGATCTGTACACCCCAAAAAACTTCGATTGGTATACCGATACCGATCAGGATGGAATTGCCGATGCAGTCGATATAGACGACGACAACGATGGACTACTCGATACGCTAGAGGGTTCTTTTGACTGGGACAACGATGGCGTGCCCAATTCTCTCGATATCGATAGCGATGGAGATGGAATACTCGATAATGTAGAAGCACAATCTCAAAACAATTTTATTACGCCTTGTGGTGAAGATATAGATGGTAATGGACTAGACGATCATTACGAATCTAGCCCAGGAAGCGGAGAAGGACTTACACCACTAGATACAGATAGCGATACCCATCCCGATTTCTTAGATGTGGATAGCGACAACGATGGGATATGGGACAATATTGAGGCCCTTGGACCAGCCTTTTTTCTTACCCCATGGGATTTGGATACAGATGCCAATGGGTTGGACGATCGTTTTGAAACCAGCCCCGGAAACGGAGATGGACTAGACCCAACAGATGTAGACTTAGACGGTGTTTTTGACTTTAGAGATATAGATGCCGATAACGATGGCCTTATCGATATATTGGAGGCGCAAGAACAAAACAATTTTATCGCTCCTACTGGTATAGATGCCAATAGCAATGGTATGGATGATGTGTATGAAAGTATACATCCGTATTGTATAGGGCTGTTTCCTATCAATTCGGATGCGGATCTCATACGAGATTTTCGCGATATTGATGCCGATAACGATGGCATACCAGATAATGTAGAGGCACAGTTAACTATAGGATATATCCCACCCTCGGGTAATGATGCAGATGGAAACGGACTAGACGATGCGTATGCTTTAACCGGATTAGTACCCGTAAATACCGATGGGTTAGATCTTACAGATCACCTTGATGCAGATACCGACAACGATTCCTTACTAGATTACTTAGAGGCTTTTGATGCCAATCACGATGGGATGCCTGATATGGTATTATCTGGATTGGATAGTGATTGTGATGGGCTAGATGATGCTTTTGAAGGAAGTGATATATACGACAATCACGATGTAAACGATGAATTGGACAATGGCGCACTAGATACAGAAGACCTCGATAATGATGCCACCACTACAGGCGATGTGGACTTCCGAGACACCACAGATGACCGCACCGATACCGATGGGGATGAGGTGCCCGATGTAATAGATATAGACGACGACAACGATGGGATACTCGATACCGTAGAAGGAGATGCCGATACCGACAACGATGGCTATATCAACCGCTTGGATATCGATGCCGACAACGATGGAATCCCCGACAATGTAGAAGCGCAGAGTACAGAAGGATATATTGCACCTTCTGGAGTAGATGCGGATAAGGATGGTTTGGATGATGCTTATGATTTTGGAGCATCCAAAGGTTTAACACCAATAAACTTCGATAGTGAAGACCAACCCGATTTTCTAGACCTCGATACCGATAATGATAGTGTGTTCGATTTTATAGAAGCTTTTGATAGCAACAAAGACGGACAAGCAGAATTTGAATTTACAGCAAACGACCAAGATGCAGATGGACTAGACGATGCTTTTGAAGGATCAGATGCCAACGATGGTTTTGATGTAAACGACGAATTGGACAATGGTGCTATAGATACCGAAGATACCGATGGCACAGAAGATGTTGATTTTCGTGATATAGATGATGATGGAGATGACATTATTACTATAGATGAAGACCCCAACAACAATGATGATCTCTCCGATGACGATACCGATGGCGATGGGATTCCAAATTACTTAGACCCCATTGAAGATGATTCGTCAACCAAAATAGAGGTGAGCGAATTGGTAACCCCCAATGGGGATGGGAAGAATGAATTCTGGAGAATCAAAAACATCGAGTTATATCCAGAAAACGAAGTGTATATCTTCAATAGATGGGGAGTAGAGGTATTCCATACCAAATCGTACATCAACCGTATCAATGCTGGTTTTACCGGAGAATCTCAGGCGAGAGTTACGGTCAATAAAGATAAATTATTACCCGCTGGTGTTTATTATTACATCATCAAGTATAAAGAAGAACAACAAAGCAAACAAATCAAGGGATTCTTCTATATGACCCGATAGGATATGAAAAGAATACATTATATAGTCAAATCCATAGCACTTATCCTCCTACTCGCTAGTACCCACACCAGCCAGGCTCAGCAGGATGCACAATTTACACAGTATATGTACAATACCATAGCTGTAAATTCGGCTTATGCTGGATCTAGAGGACAGCTTAGTGGCTTACTTTTGTATAGAGCCCAATGGATGAATATACACGGCGCACCTCGGTCGCTAACTTTTAATTTACATTCCCCTATACAAAACAGTAATTTGGGATATGGAATCTCTATTGTAAACGATGAAATAGGAGCAGGCGTAAACAAAGAAACCAATCTAGGAGGAACACTCTCTTATACCATCCGAACTAGTGAAAAAGCCAAATTGTCTTTTGGTGTGCAGCTAGGAGCACAATTTCTAAGTGTCGATTATAGTAAATTGTACCAAATACAAGGCGAAGAAGAACAAATCGACAGATATAATATCAACAACCAGTTTACTCCCAATATAGGAGCAGGAATATATTACCATACCGATAAGTTTTATGCCGGTATATCGATTCCCAATATGCTGGAAACCGAACATTTTGATAGAAACACCAACGCTGCCGATCCCAACGTAGCAACCTATTTGGCGACTGAGCGAATGACATTTTATGGTATCACAGGATACGTATTTGACCTTAGCCCACAACTCAAGTTCAAACCGGCCATGCTCACCAAAATCACTAGGGGAGCACCTCTACAGGTAGATGTGTCGGCCAATTTTATGTATAAAGACAAGTTTATGCTTGGTGGAGCTTATCGTTGGGACGCTGCAGTGAGTGCCATGACCGGATTTCAAATCAGCCAGCGCTTTATGGTTGGTTTTGCCTATGATTTTGAAACCAGTGAATTGGCTACCATCAATTATGGAGGCTCTTATGAGATCTTCCTTAGATATGAGCTTGTAAAAGCCGTCGAAAAATTAGTTTCCCCAAGATTCTTTTAAATCGAACAACCCATGAAAAAAGTTATTATTACCATTATCGTTCTCTGTTGTAGCCTCGGGATGCAAGCACAAGAACGTGGTATGCGAAAGGCAAACCGATTGTATGATAGATACGCCTTCAATCCTGCTATAGATGTATATCAGAAAGTTGCTGAAAGAGGTTATAAATCGAAAGAATTGTTTCAAAAACTAGGAAACGCCTATTATTTCAATTCCGATTATACCAATGCGGTAAAATGGTATGGGGAATTGTTCAAAATGCAAGATATAGAGGTAGCGCCAGAGTATTTCTTTCGCTTTGCACAAGCGTTGAAGTCTGTGAAAAAGTATAATGCCTCTGATAAAATGATGCAACAGTTCTATCAAAGAAGTAAAGAAGACCCAAGAGCAAAATTGTTTCTAGAACAAGGCGATTATCTCAAAAACATAAACAATCAAGCGGCAGAATTCCGTCTAAAGCTTGCTAAATTTAATTCCAAGTATTCTGATTTCGCCCCTGCCTATTACAAAAAAGGCTTACTGTTTGCTTCCGATAGAGATACTGGCTTTCACCATAGAGTCCGGCACAAATGGAACAACAAAGCTTTCTTGGATATCTATCAACAAAAAGAAGATAAGCGTATCGTCAAAATGGAAGAGTTGCAAACCATCAAACTTCATGAGTCTTCTTCTCTATTGACCAAAGATGGTAAAACCCTTTATTTTACGAGAAACAATTCTCGTGACAATAAAAAAATAAAAAATGCAGAAGGCATTACCAAACTCAAAATATACAAGGCCGAATGGGTGGATGACGTTTGGACCAATATTACTCCCTTGCCATTTTGCTCCGATGATTATAGTGTAGCACATCCCGCACTCAATTTTGACGAAACCAAAATGTATTTTGCCTCCGATATGCCAGGTACCCTTGGAGCTTCGGATATATTTGAAGTTGAAATTAAAGAGGATGGTAGTTTTGGAACCCCGGTCAATTTAGGTGCTGCCATCAATACCCCATCTAGAGAAACCTTTCCTTTTTATGCCAGTGACGGCTTGCTGTATTTTGCTTCCGATGGCCGACCCGGACTAGGAGGTCTGGATTTATTTGCTGCCAAAATGGAAGAGGATAATACAATAAAAGTAGCCAACCTTGGTAGCACAGTCAATTCGCCTCAAGACGATTTTAGTCTCGTACTCAACGATAAAAGTAACAAAGGATATATGGCCTCCAATCGACCAAATGGGTTAGGAGGCGACGATATTTATGCCTTTGATGTAGTGAAGCCTGTAGTATTCGAATGCTTACGCGAAGTCTTTGGACAGGTAGTGGATAAAAACTCGGGAGAGCCCATTGCAGGTGCCAATGTGGTAGTTGTAAATCAAAACAACGATATTATTTCAACGACCAAAGCGGATAAAAATGGAAATTATGTAACAGAGATACGCTGCGATATGGGGAATTTTATACGTGCGTCCAAAAAGAAATATAGCACCAACGAAATTTTTGTAAACACCGCTAGTATCGACAACAATTTTATCATTCCTCTAGAAAAACAAGAGGTAATTGTAGACCAAGGAGGCGATCTAGCCAAGGTTCTCGATTTAGGAATCATTTATTTTGCTTTCGATTCGGATGAAATTCGTCCGAATTCTAGAGTGGAACTAGAAAAAATTATCGTCGCCATGGAAAAGTATCCGAGCTTAAAGATCGAAGTACGTTCGCATACCGATAGTCGTGGTATGGATGACTACAATATGAAGTTATCCGAAAGACGCGCTCAGGCAACGGTTCGCTATATCATTAGTCGTGGTATTTATAATGTTCGCATTAAAGGACGCGGATATGGAGAAACCCAATTGCTCAACGAGTGTAAGAATGGGGTGAAATGTAGTGAAACAAAGCACTCTGTAAATAGAAGATCGGAATTTGTAATTATGGAATAACCAAATAATATTCTCACTTAAAAAGGGGTTGATTTTGTTTATTAAAATCAACCCCTTTTTATTATAGATAGCCTTTTTAGAGCTTAATCTTTATTTAAGGAGAAACGGATTCTAGAGAGCTTATTCTTTCTCTATATTCTGCTAGACTTCTTTCAGGGATTACATTGTTTTATTGAAAAGAAAAGGTAAGAGCAACCAAAAAAAATCTAATTGAACAACAGCTAGGAGTAATTTGTAACCACCTTTAATGATTTTTATAGAGATTACTCCAATTCACCCGCGTCGATAAAACGAACAAATCCCTCTAATTTATAGGTTTCGGAGAGAAATGCTTTGTGATCTAAGGCAGCATCTTTGCTTTTAAAAATCCCTACATAATAACGGGTGTAACCATCTTCATAGGTATGGCGCATGAGGTTGGGAATCTGAAGTATTTCCTCCGAGGCTTCTTTAGTTTTCAAAGCCGCAACCTGAACGGTATATCCGCTCTTACTTAAAACGATATCGGTTCTTCTATTTTTGGCATGATCTTTTTCGTTGCAACCATGGGTGCAATCCACCGCGGCCTTAGATTCTCCGTATCCCTTGGTGCTTATATTTTTACTATCTGCACCATTAGCAGCCAAATACTTGGCTACAGTATTCGCTCTTCTCTCCGATAGTTTTTGGTTATAAGCATCTTTTCCACGACTATCGGTATGTCCTTGTACCATCACCTCCATATCGGGTTGTTCCTGTAGAAAGTTGGCAATTTTTTCTAATTCCCGCTGATTTTTTGTGCGCAGCCTACTACTGTCAAAACCAAAATTAATCGGTCCCAAATTGATGAGATCCTTTAATGTATATCCACCAATAGGGGCATCTATTTCTTTAATTAATCGCAAATGAATTTGAATGGTGTCCTTATCTTTTACAGCTGTCAAGGTTTGGGTCTGCATTTCATAGCCAAGTTTAACACCACTGATGGCAGTGGTTTCTTGTTCGCAATCTATTTCAAATTGGTAAGTGCCATCTTCCATGGTTTCTATAGCTTTTCCGTGTTCGCCATTCCCATCGATGAGTTGAACAGCAGCACCACTCAGTATTTCTTGGGTTTCTATGTCTGTAACCAACCCAGTAATAATGCGTTTGCAACGAATAACAAAATCTTTGCCAATTTTGAATACATACAAATCATCTTTTCCACGACCACCTTTCCTATTCGAGGCAAAAAAGCCCGTTTTGTTTTCTGGATTGATAATAAAGCTAAAATCGTCGTATCCGCTGTTTACAGGTTTACCTAAATTTACTACCTTTCCAAATCCGTTTTTCTCAATTTTGGTTACAAACATATCCAATGCACCAAAACCAGGATGACCATCTGAGGCAAAATACAAATTGTTTTTGCTGCTAATAAACGGAAAACTCTCTCTTTGTTTGGTGTTTACATCAGGTCCAAGATTTCTCGGTTTGCTATAGGCATCATTCGAAAGTATATCGACTACCCATATATCAGATTTGCCTATGGAGCCTGGCATATTCGAAACAAAATACAGTTGCTTTTCGTCCAAACTCAATGCCGGATGGGCTACAGAATATTTTTTGCTGTTGAAAGGCAATTCTATTGCATCTCCCCAATTCCCATTATCTTTTAATACAGATTTGTACAATTTCAAACGTGAAATACCTTTTTTATCTCTTCGAACTTTTCCTTTTTTTGAATTGTTTCTAGTAAAATACATGGTTTTACCATCTTTGGTAAATATGATAGAAGATTCGTGTATTTTACTATTGATGGTTTTGGGTAGCTTTTTTATTGCATCCGTGTCAAAATTGTTATGTATATCTGTGGGTAGAGGTACCGAAAATAAGTCGAGAAATGGACTGCGTCCCCATTTGGTTCTCAATTTGGTATAGGTTCCGGTATCTCGCGCAGAAACAAAGTATAGTTTATCTTGGTGAATTGATGGAGAAAATTCGGAAGATTTAGAATTCAAATTCAGATTTTTCACATCCAAAAGCGAAGTCATCGTTTGGACAGAATCTGGATATGCCACTTGTCTGGCTAGTGCTCCAAATTCTGGGTTTTCTTTTTCTAGTACCTGCATTTTTTTTAGTAAATCCTTTGCTTCAGCATGTTTGCCTTGCGATTTTAGTGCTTGTGCATATTTAAAGTAATAAATAGGAGGGATATCATTAGCTGTATCAAAATACTTTTTAAACCAATTATAGGCCTGCTTGAAATCGTTGTTGAAATAATAGGCATTTCCTATTTTTTGATATATATCTGGATTCTTATATCCTTGTTTAATAGCTTTTAGGTAGTACTTTATGGCGTAAGAATAGGAATAGCTGCTAAACAACAAATCCCCTTTATTGATGCTGTTTTTTTGAGGAAATCCTACAAAGCTTAGTAAGAAGAATAGTATTACTAAACTAGATTTATTCATATAATGTTAGCTTTAGAATGGACTAAGATATATAAATTATGCTCTATGATAAAAAAGATGTTCATATTTTTTGATTTAGTATGGTCTACCGTTTGTCGATAACACCTTTTCTGGCTTAAAAGAAGCGAGGTGTAAGTATTCGATCGAGGTAGCGTATAAATTCTAAACGTACAAATATTTCATAAGAACCTCCACTGTATTTGGTATTGCCTAATTCAGATATTTCTCTATCGTGAGCCAGTCCTACCATCAAGGCATCCGAGACTTGGAAGCCTGCCAAAACACTATATGCAGAACCAAAACGATAGGCGACGCCCATTGACATTTTTTTGTTGTATAAAAACGTTGCTGAAGCGTCTACTTGTATGGGAGCACCAGCAACCATTTTACCTAGCACTGCTGGTTTGAATTGAAGGTTGTCGTTGATGTCAAATACATATCCAGATATGAAATAGTAATTCATGCGTTCGCTTGCCAAATAACTCGCCTTACCACCGTTGTTTATTTCATTACTATTTTTGAAAGATCTATCATAATGCTCTGTTTCTAATAGATTTGGAATCGAAAGTCCAGCATAGAAATTGTCCATATGAAAATACATACCAACTCCTACATTGGGGGAAAATTTGTTTTTGATATCGGCTGCTAACAACAAGTCTTGTCCACCATTTGGATCCTGATTGAGTTCCGAAAAACGAATATCCAATAAATGTCCACCTCCTTTTATTCCAAAAGATAGTTTGGAATTGTAGGAGGTTTCTATGGTGTATGAAAAGTCGATATCAAAATGCGTTTCGGAAACAATACCTATTTTATCATTTACTATAGATAGTCCATATCCCATATTCCTCAAACGTCCCATGGGCGCATGCAAGTTGATGGTTTGCGTTACAGGTGCGCCATCTATTCCAGTCCATTGTGATCGGTGTAAAGCTGCAATACTCAAGATTCCTCTCGATCCTGCATAAGCAGGATTGATAGAAATCGTGTTGTACATATACTGCGTATATTGTGCATCTTGTTGTGCATATAATCCACAACTGGCAAGCAAAAGCACTAAAAAGTAAGCTATCTTTTTCTTCATGTTTTAGCGGTTTAAGTATAAGTACCCAGTTTTACTATAATTTCTTCCATCAGCAACAAACTCTATAATGTAGAAGTAAGTTCCGACAGACAACTCTTTGGAAGATTGTGTGGTGCCACTTGCTCTATTTATTCCTTTAAAAACGTTTCCTTCTGTGTCATAAGCTTTGGTGCTAAATACAAGTCTTCCCCAGCGATTGAATATCTGAACTTTATTGTCTGGATAATTTTCTAGTTTAGCTACTTTTAGGTAGTCATGCACGCCATCGCCATTTGGAGTAAGCACATTATACACTTCGATGAGTTCTTCCTCACCTTGCGGAATACGGGAATCATCCAGATAGTTTGGGGTTCCATTATTGTTGTCATCATCCGGACCAATTCCGTCTCCATTGGTGTCATATTCGTCTACAGTTAAAATGCCGTCTTCATCATCGTCTATATCTCTGTAATCCAATTCTGCATCCTCGTCTGTATTTGGTAGATCTACTAATGGAATATTGATTTGGTCATTTACGTCTGCATCATTTATATCTGTTCCTTCAAAGCCATCATCCAATCCATCATTGTCTGTATCCACGCCTACAATAGAATAGTCTGCTACCCCATCGTGATCATGATCGTGTCCTTCTATAGAATCGGGGATGGTATCGTTATCCGAATCGGAATCGATATAATCGGGTTCTCCGTCACTGTCTGTATCTTCGGGTATAATTCCCAATCCTACTCCGTTTTCTTCATAGGCATCATCTAGGCCATTGTTGTTGGTGTCATTTCCTCCTGGAACGATATAGTCAGCAGTATTTTGCGCTTCTACATTGTCTGGAATTCCGTCATTGTCTGAATCGATATCGAGATAATCTGCTAAACCATCTTTGTCGGTATCCGTAGGATCGGTATCGGGATCGCTATCACCATCCAAATTGAGATCTTCGAAAGTGTCCACAATTCCGTCATTATCTGCATCGATATCGCTACTTGTAGCGTTTATCGCTATAGTAACGGTGGCTGTACTGCAGTTGTTTGCGGCATCACACAATTGGTAAGTAAAACTATCATTTCCTACGAAACCACTATTTGGAGTATATAGAAAGCTGTCGTCGGTAAGATCGTTTGGTGTACCGTTGTCGTTTATGGTAAGTACTCCGTTGTTTGGGTTGGTAGGAATACTTAATATATCTGTAGCAACAAAATCGTTGTCATTGGATAGAAAATCAATGGTTACCGCTATATCCATATCCGTAGCTACGATGTCATCTATAGCATCCACGATTGGGTTAACCGTTACCACTACTTTAGCAACACTGCAAGCCCCAGTATTATCACATACTTCATACTGAAAGCTATCTGTGCCATTAAAATCTGGGTTTGGTGTATAGGTGACGATATCATCAGTAGGGTCATTTGGGGTGCCGTTGTTATCGATGTTCACTGTGCCATTCGCGGCATTACCATTGGTAGCAAGGGCTAAAGTGCCATTACTTGGAAGATCGGTGTCGTTATCAAAAATGGGTATAACTACATTGTCATCTTCATCTACATTTGCCAAGTCATCTACAAGATTAGCCGCTTGTTGCAAACAAACCACCGTGAAAGAGGGTAGGGGTCTGATGTTTCCAATTTTTGTAACGGAAGGTCTGTATGTAATAACCGTTTCTGTGGCTATAACAGTAGGCTGTAACTGGTTGCCACTAATGTTTGGCGACCAAGAAACAGTAGCGCCAGCAGGCACACTATTGGAAATGTCTAAAATAACTTCATTGTCTGGTGCATTACAGTTGGTGACAATGAAGTAAGAAGTTGCATTTTTTCCACAACTAGTTCCATCATAGGTTGCAAAATATACCCCTGGACTAGAAACTACCAAGAAATCTTGAGTACTCAGTACATTGGATGTGTCCGATGCCTCTAGCCATTGGTAATTGCTTATATCACCAGTATTGGGAGCTTGCAATCTAAATTGAGCACTTGCTGTGATGGAGAAAATCATCAGAGCTACGCTCAATATATATTGGATGTTTTTGTTTATTAGTTTCAAAATCCGAGGCGCTTTTGAGTTAAATTATTTTACAACAAATACTACATTTATTAAGGTGTTGTAATTGGAAGGAGCATTGACAATCGTATATGTCATTACCCCATTAGCATCTATATTTACATTAGTGAAAACGTTTGTATCGTAGTATGTAACGTAATAATAAAGCTCTCCTGCGGCATAAGTAGGTATTGCTGCCGGTGCTCCAGCACTGCTAACAGCTGGTGTGCTAAATTGAGAGGTATATTCCGTATACAAATTTTTGGATCCATTGGCAGTCCCCGTATCAGGGTCGGTACCATCACTATTGATGTTAATTGCAATTGATGGGGGATAGAATACCCTAGCCGCCTTAGAAACGATTGGAGCCATAGCATCTACTGCAGCTTGTACTGTGGTTTCATTGGTTCCGTCTCCATCTATATCTCTATTGGTGGCTAAATTTACTTCATTAGCATTTTGATTGTCAATTCCTGATAAATCTACCGTTTGCGGCGCTTCTCCATCATTTTCCAAAGAAAGACTCAGCACCCCTGTTCCAGCATTCAGACTTAAAGCATCTATTGTTTGGTTATCTGTATTAATGGATGAAAGGTTGACAGAGTTACCGCTGCTAATAGAAAGATTTGTTCCAGCGAGATTTAAATTTTGAAGCTCGTTAGAGATACTATCATCTGCTGATGTAGGTAGTGTAATTGTTCCGCCACCATTAGATAAAGATACATCGGAACCTGAGATGGATAAAGTTTGAATTTCGTTAGAAGCGTCTTTATCTCCATCAGCAGCATCGCTAACTCCAATAGCAGCGGTTACTTCAGCATCCGTAGCAAAAGAGGCTAGAGAAACTGTTTCGTTAGTTCCACCTTCGATGCCTATGGTTAAGTCCGTACCAGAGAGTCCAGACCCAGAGATGTTCTGATCATCTGTTCCACTGTTATTTAAAGAACTAAGATCTACAGTAGTGGTAGTTCCAGCTTCTGTGATTTCTAAGTTGGTACCAGAAAGCGAAGCTCCTGTTATCGTTTCGTTGGAAGCGTCTTTATCCCCATCAG
>JAOXRU010000520.1 GCA_025800395.1 Flavobacteriaceae bacterium | reverse complement strand
AGGTCAGTTTTTTATCTAAACTTAATGGATCTGGTTGGGCGATGGTAAAACTTTGTCTAAGCATACAGGATTTCGCATCTACCACTTCCAAGGTATAGGATCCGGCTTTCAAATTGGAAATTTTTTGGGTGGTTTCCCCATTACTCCAATGGTATTGATAGGGTGGGGTTCCACCAGTTATCCCTACCTCTATACTCCCATTTTCTTCGCCAAAGCAATGGTTGTTTAGCGTATTGGTTGTTGCTAGCGCCAATGGTTTTTCGGGTTGGGTAATGGTGAATTCCTGTTGTGCCATTGCGGTGCTACCCGAGGCATCTCTAAGGATAAGCGCATAACGCCCAGCCTTCAAATTTTCTATTTTCTTCGAACTGGGAGTTAAGGCAATTCCTTGTTCGTTTTTCCAAGTATAATGGTAAGGAGGAATTCCTCCTTGAGGTACCGCGGTAGCAGTAGCAGTATGGTCATCAAAACAATTTACCATTTCTAAAGAAATATCCTTTATGATTAAAGGTAAAGGTTCGGTAATTTCTATAGCTTCCGAGCTAGTCGTACAGCCTTCGCTATCTACCACCACCACTTGGTATGTGCCTTTTTCCAGTTCTTTTATCTCATAAGCATCTTCGCCAAAAACAGCTGAATATGCTTGGTTATTTTTAAACCAGCTTATCTTTTCTACTTGCACTCCCTCTAGGGTTTGCACCCTTATTTTTATGCTTCCA
>JAOXRU010000504.1 GCA_025800395.1 Flavobacteriaceae bacterium | reverse complement strand
CAATTCGCTATATTTTTGCGTTATTGTAGTTTCATCATCAATCAAAATAAATATGTTAAAAAAATTCTTTTGGATGTGTTCCGGAGCGGATATCTCGCTTTTGGAAGACTGTCCACAATCCGAGCAAATTAAACAAGCAGGTATAGGCGGTACAGTGTTTTTTACGGCCGTTATGGCATTTATAGCTGGGGCTTACGCCCTGCATACCGTATTCGATAATGGGTATATGGCTATTGGTTTTGGTCTAGTTTGGGGCTTACTTATTTTTAATCTCGATCGGTTTATCGTAGCTACCATTCGCAAACGCAACAGCAAACGTACCGAATGGCTACAAGCCGCACCTCGTATTTTACTGGCAATACTCATTGCAGTGGTGATCTCCAAACCATTAGAACTAAAGATCTTCGAAAAAGAGATCGATCAAGTACTTCTTACCGAAAAAAACCAACTAACTCTAGACAATCAGAAACAGGTAGCCGAGCAATTTGTACCACAGAAAGAGCAATTACTAGCGGA
>JAOXRU010000498.1 GCA_025800395.1 Flavobacteriaceae bacterium | reverse complement strand
GTATTACCTTATGCTGTAAAAGGTCTTTCAAAAGCTGTACCTGCTTTGGCAACTGGTGCTGTTTCTGCTTTAGGATCGTTAGGTATTGATAAGATATTTGGAAAAGGAATTAATATTCCTAAGAAATTCTTTCCTACGCTGCCGATGATAGTAAATGAATTGACACAATCACAAATAGATCAAATTAATAAAACCATGCAAACTGGTGGGAGACTTGTAATTAAACCAAAAAGGAAGCAAGTTGAAGGGGGATTTTTAGGAACACTTGCTTCCATTGGGATACCAATAGCAATCAGCTTTGTATCAAAAATGTTTGGTAGTGGACTTCAAGTAGATAAAACACCACCTCCTCCACCACCAAATCCTTATTCAAATGTTTATCTTCCTCAATCTGGAGGTCAGTTTCCAATGTATCCACCTCCATTTTATGGAAACTGGGGAAAAACTATTGGAATGGGTAAAAAAACAGGCAAAGGTAAAAAGACAGGAAAGGGAAAAAAAAAGGCCAGGGATTGTTATTAGGAAAAAACAGTCCATTCAACGCGATCCCAATTCTTGGAAGCATTTTGTAAATAAACCACTTTCTAATTTTGATCGCGAAAAATGGATTGATGATTTGGGGATAAAGTATTTCAGAAGTATTTATTCAAGAGATCGACTTCCTGATCACATAAGAAAGAAAGAATGTGGTATAATTAATTTGGATTCAATTAAAGGATCCGGTACGCATTGGGTGTGTTACAGAAATATTGATAAACAGATGGTTGAATACTTTGATCCATT
>JAOXRU010000497.1 GCA_025800395.1 Flavobacteriaceae bacterium | reverse complement strand
ATTTCTTCTGCTTGTTTTACAAGTGCGACTAGTTGTTTAAAGTTTTTGGCGGGTTTCGATTTTTTACAGCCACAAACTACTTTTAAAGATATGGTTTTTTGGTAATTTATAGATGGAACTTTTAGTGTGAAATTATTCATGTTTCTTCGTTTTGGGGTTTAACAACTTCCAGTTTTATAGTATCATGGTCTTTTTGTATGGTGTAGTCCTTAATGGTGTCTTCTTTTAAAAGTGTGCCATTTCTTTTAAAATCTGCCTGCTTATCGTCTAGGGAAATTGTAATTGTTTTTCCTGCCAAATTTTTAGAAATAATATGTAGTATAATTTCCTGACCTATAAGTGTGTCAGAAATTCTATTGTCTTCTAAATCGGTGATATAATAATCTAGCACCTTAGCTTCCTCCCTCTCAAAAGCCTTCACTGCTGGTTGGTATTCTTTGGGTTTATAGGGGGTAATATACCACTCGAATTGGTTTTTTGTGCTATCGTTTATTATTTGGGTAGCAGAGGCAAATTCGATATAAATGATATGATTATTGTCATCCTGTATGGGGTAGAAAGAACTAAAGAGCGCTCTATAGTTTTTTATATGTCCATCCAAAAGGCGATAGGTTCTAAATGGCTGCCCATCGTCTTGGTAAATCTTTAAAAGCACCTCTTTAAACCATTCGGAATAAGCAGGGTCTTCTTGCTCTGGATCTCGAAACTGCGGATCTATTTTTAGCAATTCTTCCACAAACAAACCACTATGCTGACTTGCAGA
>JAOXRU010000496.1 GCA_025800395.1 Flavobacteriaceae bacterium | reverse complement strand
GCATCACAACTTGGAACTAAGATGCCAAAATATTTTCAAATTCTGCTTTTTGCTGTGATTGCTTTTCATTGTTTATAGGTGGCCTGGTATGGTAGTCACACTATAAAGAACTTCTAAAGAGTAAAGTACAAATGCAAGTAAAGTGCAAATACTGATTCAATGATCACTTGATGTGGTCATTTGAAACAATAAACCAAAGCATTACGCAGCTGAGTTTGAATTCAGGGATTGGGTTTTGGTGATATACACTGTTGGTCAGGACTTTTGTTTGTCTTGGTGGCTCCTAAAGGAGCCATTGGTGTTGTAACCTGTCGGGTGCAATGCCAAACATTCCGAGTTTGACCCGACAGGATTTGTTCCATAGAAGGCAATGCAGGAAACAGCCCATTTTCAACATGGCTTGGTTGTCCTCTGAATTTCTTGTGTCCTTCTGTGGTTTGATCGGCATTTATCCTGGCATTTAGTACTGACTGATGTTGCTTCATTCTGCGAAGTGGCAAAAACAAACACTGGTGTATATGTGGTGGTTCATATTTTTACCTTAGTTCAATTTTCCCTTTGTTTTATACTCATTATCATGTATTTCCAAACACAAAACCACAGAAAAAAAACGGAACCAAGGGCAAAATTGAACCACAACATACATAAAATTATGATAATAAGCCCTGGGCTTAGATTTGTTAGGCTATTTTGCTCGATTTATTGCTGGGGGGAGCTTATTTTCGCAGGAGCTTATTATTGGAAGGAATTTTGCATTTCAAAATGACCAGGGTTGGGCTTGACAATAAAAACAGTCTAAAAAACTACGAAAACAGCTAGCACTAACAGGAGGGCTTATTATTGGAAGGATTTTTACATCAG
>JAOXRU010000479.1 GCA_025800395.1 Flavobacteriaceae bacterium | reverse complement strand
GGTTGCATGTTGGGTTAAGAAATGGGTTAGGGTTACATGGGTTGGGTTAGGATTCCTTGTCGAGTTGCCCACTATTTTGGTCGAGTTGCCCACACCTTGTCGATTTGCCCACACATTGTCGAGTTGCCCACATTTTCTATGTCGAGTTGCCCACTCATTGTCGAGTAGCCCACTTTAGTTTGTCGAGTTGCCCACACCTGTCGATTTGCCCACATTGTGCCCTCGACATAATTTTGCCCACTTTTTGCTGATGACGAAATTGTCTTAGAGTGCTTAAAACTAGAGGGAATTTGATGAAACTTGGTAGTAATATGTATCATTATCTGCTCTAAACGTTTTTGATACTTTTGAAGGCGTACCTCATTTACGTCATCAGTGACGTCATTAGAAGTGTTATAACGGTCAGTTTTTGCCCAATAGAACTGTTTTTTTTTGTAACAAAAGCGTCCAAACCAGTTTTAAATTCTTTTTCTCCATGCCTTTTAACCTTATTGAAACTTTGATGCGATTTGAAATTTTGGCCAAAATCCATGTACATACCCCTTGGAAAAAAATCCAAGATGGCGGCCATTCTTCTCAGTTTTTGGCCAATAAAATTGTTCTGTTTGTTACAAAGGCGTCCAAACCAGTCTTAAATTCTTTTTCTCCACGCTATATAACCATGTTGAAAGTTTGATGCGATTTGAAATTTTGACCAAAATCCATGGACATACCCCTTTGAAAAAAATCCAAGATGGCGGCCATCCTTCTGTATAAGCTTCTTTGTACTTTCATATAAAGCGTTTCTGTGGTACTAAGGAAACGAAACTTGGCACGATTGGTCACTGGAAGAAGCCGAAGATAATGACACCCATTACGACCGCACCAGCTGGTGACGTCATCGATGACGTCACAAAATAGAGGCCAAAACCACTTTTTTGAGGTTATATTGCGGTCATTTATGAATTTATTTTTTTTCAGAAATTGATTAAAAAGATCTTTGGAAAAGAATTCCAACAACGCCTTAACTGTCAAAATCGGTCACCATTTAAATTTTTGGCGAATTTTTAAAAATTTGATCTTGGGGGCTTTTGGTACCACTGCATCGGGGTCTTTGCTAATGTAAATGACTTTGCCCTCATTCTTTGCCATGGGTGGGCTGTAAGCCAGACAAATTTTGAATTAGTTCATACTTACCATTCGTATATCGAGTTATGGATGCACACGGGAAGGAAGTTGCTCGAGCTGCACTCTAGCTTCTTTATTGGTCTCCGTAGATTCCAATTGCATCCATA
>JAOXRU010000467.1 GCA_025800395.1 Flavobacteriaceae bacterium | reverse complement strand
AGGTCCACTATTTCGTCGAGTAATCCTATTCCGGAATTGTCCCAAAAGAACGCACCCTTAATTCCTTTGGTTAGACGAAGACAGCGCTGAAAGTGATTGCCTTTCGGTACTTACAACCAACCAGCCACGAGCAAAAAGCCAGGGGCTCCTGTGACGATGGTCAGTGTTCTCCAATCTCTGATGGCGTATGCAAAACCTGGTAGAATCGTGACGAAGAGAACATAACCAACCCAAACTAAAGCTCCCGCAGTGCTGCGATGGCGAATCCCGGAAAACTCTGTCACCAACACGAACATTGGGATGCTGTAAGCACCTGTATGAGCGAAACAACATACAAACGTTATGCCCAGCCCAAGAGAGGAGACAATAAGCACTTAACCCTATTTAGATCGGGGAGGGGGGCGGATTCTGCCCACGGCGACTTTGGACGTTAATAACTTTTTTAATATTAAAGCAAACGCTACCAAACTTGGCGACTTTTTCCAAAATTTATCTGGCAACAATTTGATATGATATGTCGCTGCCCACGTGACTTGACGTTTCCATGGAACCATATTTTGACAGGCATTTTTTCAAAATTTCAATTTCTCTTATTAAAAACAAAAACAAAAAAGCTTTCATGTAGCATTTTTTAAGTCTTTAGATCGTTTTATGGTGTTTTTACTCGTTTTGATTACTTTTGAGCCGATTTTGGATGGTTTTTGGAGGAATTGGGCAAATCCAGAAATCCAAGATGACGGACCAAGATGGCGGCCATTCAAAAATGATTACGCAATTATTACGCGATGTGACCTCATCACCTCATGATGTGGACGTCAAAGGAGACATTTTCAGGTGTACTATGTACCGTCCAAGTCTCGTTGTCGTAGCTTTTATCTTCTCGGAGTTACGGAAGGGAGGGTGGAATC
>JAOXRU010000466.1 GCA_025800395.1 Flavobacteriaceae bacterium | reverse complement strand
TACAAAAAATTGATTGGATTACTGTTTTTATATATCTAATTCTGATAGGTATTGGCTGGGCAAATATCTATTCCACCACTTTCGACGAAAACCTTCCTGGCATATTAAATCTGAGTACTTCTTACGGCAATCAGTTCTTTTTTATTATAGCTAGTATTATTTTAATTGTTCTATTATTTTCTTTAGAAGCCAAATTTTACGAACGCTTTTCGAGCATTATATACTTGGTAACCTTAGTCTTGCTGTTGGGCTTATTCCCGTTCGGAAAAACAATAAGTGGTGCCACTTCTTGGTATAGTATAGGCGGTTTTGGCTTACAACCCTCCGAATTCGCAAAGGTTGCAACAGCTTTAGCTCTGGCTAAATACTTAAGCGACATTCAAACCAATATCTCGAAAATAAAACACCAGCTATTTGCGCTATTAATTGTTCTACTACCTGCAATATTTATTATACCACAACCCGATCCTGGTAGTGCCTTGGTTTTTACTAGTTTGTTTTTTGTATTGCACCGAGAAGGCATACCGCACTATTATCTCATTGTGATAACTGCATTAATCATACTTTTTGCAACCACCCTAATGTTTGGATCGGTATGGATAACCATTGTATTGCTATTTGCTCTCATTATGCTTTATGTATTTAAAGCAAAACAGCAGAAAATACCCACTGTTCCTGTTATACTCATTTATATTGCCTGTGTTGCTTTTTCTTTTTCCTCCCAATTTATATACGATCATGTATTTAAACAAAGACATAGAAACCGATTTAGTTTATGGCTAAAACTAGAAAAAGACCCTGAAAAATTAGAAGAAATAAGAAAGACCATCGGGTACAACACCTATCAGTCCGAAGAAACCATAAGTTCTGGTGGTTTTATTGGAAAAGGGTTTATGCAAGGCACCCGTACCAAAGGAAATTTTGTACCAGAACAACATACCGATTATATTTTTAGCACTGTAGGAGAAGAATGGGGATTTCTAGGTTCGGCACTCGTAGTATTGCTATTTATGGGACTGCTTTTACGACTTCTATTTTTAGCGGAACGGCAAAAATCGCATTTTAGCAGAATTTATGGGTACGGCGTTATCTCCATATTATTTTTTCATTTCGCAATAAATATCGGAATGGTTATAGGATTGCTACCTACCATAGGAATACCATTGCCTT
>JAOXRU010000413.1 GCA_025800395.1 Flavobacteriaceae bacterium | reverse complement strand
CAATCCAAATATTATAAAGCAAATCATGCTGCAATTACCAAAAATGCAATTGCCGTTATAGATTATGTTTCAAATTATATCAGCTGGAAAGGGCAATTGGACTTTGTCGTCAATTTCAAAGAAGCAGAGGGAGATGGTCTTGTTTCTTCCTATAGTGGCACCACAAATCAGGGATATACTTTTGCACAAAGTGAAGCCATAACAGGACAGGATGTGAATGGTCGTGATTTTGACATTGGAGCCCATATCATTCCAGATGCCAAAGGCAAATTAACCAATTATGGCTATAATCTTTATTTTGATCCCAACCCACAGCCTTACAGCAAAGCTGATATTCCTTCAGGAAACCATGATTTTTTCTCTATTTATCTACATGAAGTCATTCATGGTTTAGGATTATGGTCTGTAGCTCAATATAATACTGGACAAGCCTCCACTTTTTTTGATCGGCAAACCATCGAAAAAAATGGACAATTTTTCTTTACCGGATCAAAAACTCAAGCCCTGTTGGGCACGCCCCTTCCTTTATCTGTAAAAGGATCTCGAGATAATTATGCAACGAATAAATCTGGAGAAAACAGTCCTATCGATAGAGGGGTCATGTTCGAATATGGAAATTATGAGCAAAATCGCTGGCATTTAGGAAAAGTGGATTTGGCTATATTAGAAGATCTGGGGCATAAAATTGCCAATCAGAAAAATCTTCCTCTGGTAGAGAAATTAGGAGATCTTGATATTGGCGCTCTGATCACCAAAACGGAAGATGGCGGCAAACAGTTTCTTGGTGGGATTGGCAATGATATTTTTAAAGGAAC
>JAOXRU010000448.1 GCA_025800395.1 Flavobacteriaceae bacterium | reverse complement strand
TTGATGTTGAATCAGCATTTCGCAAACTTCTCGAATACGGGCATAGGTTTGCTCGGGAGTATCAGCAAGATACAAATTGCCCAAATCAATAATTTTGGGTGCTTCCTTTCCTCGTTTTAGGCGATAAAACTTGCGTCTAATTTCATCTATTCCATTTTTAGAACTAGCTAATAGCTTGCAAGATGCTTTTACGCCAATGAGTGCAATATCAAAAGACGTATTTTCGAGATTTTCGTATCGAGTAACGATAAAGTTGCCTAAGTCTGCCGCCTCAAATCGTTGCCCTGTCAGTTCATCGGATACTTCTTCAAAGAAAAGTTTGAATTCCATTTTGTTGGGTTACTTACTACAATATGACTATCGCCCAATGAATGTTTGGTAATTAGTCTGCCAAAGATATTAAAGATTATCACTTTTTCTAGAGCGTGTTTTGAGAAAGCACCGTTTGAAAAATATCTATAATGTAGCTGTTTTTGGGGTTTGTAGAATGGATTCTGTGCGACTATGGTTTAGATTTTCGATTCGAAGAATAGTACAAACACCCCAAAATCATAG
>JAOXRU010000421.1 GCA_025800395.1 Flavobacteriaceae bacterium | reverse complement strand
CTTTGGAATTTCTTCATCCCAATTGAAAAAACTAAGATCATCTAAAAGTCCTTTTATTTAAGCATAAGATGAGTACAGGTATATAATGCTAGTGCAAAATCGTGTGAAAACTTAGTTAAAATAGAATTAATAGCGAATTTTAGTTGGGGGGCTGGTAATGGCTTGTGATCCAGGGATGCTTCATTACATTCTCCAAACTGATTCTTTCGTCGGGTTTCTTCTTTAAAAGCTTTGTAATAAGATCTCTGGCTCCTGGAAATGGAAATGGGAATTGAGAGTTGGTGGTAGTCGTGAAAGCCTAGTATACTATAGTAGTACAGTAGCCGCCGCTTATTTCGCCATCGGATATATCGCCAAGCCGCCTATATCGCCAGAAATCGGCATAACCGATCCCAAACCACCTTTTATTTATTATCGGATATTTCGCCAGGCCGCTTATATCGCCAGTTTTTCCGTGTCCCGAGGGTGGCTATATAAGCGGCGGCTACTGTACTACTAAAATGTTTTTACTACACCAAGTACATGGAACCCTCCTCCAATCACCAAAATATTTCCACCCAGACTAATTGATATGTATATACTATATACATATTTATATATACGAAGTAGAGTCTAAGTGTTTTTTTATGCTGATGGATTTTTTATGTACCACATATACTATTGCACAAACTACATAGCAAGACGCTTGCTCTGGACTATCGGATTCCTCAATGACCGGAACTTGTTTGTCTTCCTCCGAATGCGATAGCTTTGGCGGATCCAAAGACGGCAATTGCGCTGCAGGTGAGCTTTAACAACTTCTTTTTCCTTGG
>JAOXRU010000409.1 GCA_025800395.1 Flavobacteriaceae bacterium | reverse complement strand
AGTATTTTTTTGCATCAGAGCACATGAGAAGTTATGTCTTAAATACAGCTAATGGATGAAAACAACTCATCTAAACACAAACAATTACCCAAAAACAAAGAAACTCAAAATTATAAGGGGCTTTTTGGAGTGGACTCAATATTTATAGTTTTACGGAGGATAGAGAAGACGAAAAATTCTCTCATACTGGTCTATACTTGGGGTACGCCATATTCTAATTTTCTCATAGAGACTCTTGTTTTAGGGAGGAATATCCAGAGAGAAAGACAGCTTACTAGCTATACATCGCTTATCTTATACCATTTACCATTTGAAATTACTGGTATTACTTATGCTCAAGCTCGAAATTGCGCTAGTTTGTGACAGTTGTGGTGTTTTAAATTTTGTCTTGCGCTAATTCTTTGGCGGGATCCCAAAAAACCTTTTGAAAGTCTTGCACTTGGTGGTCTTTTACCCTTACTCCTTCGTTTTCCAAAAGTTGCTGCATTAGGTTGGTGCCATCAAAATGGTGTTTGCCTGTAAGCAAACCTACTCGGTTTACTACTCGGTGCGCTGGTACGTCTTTGTTGTGCGATCCATTCATCGCCCATCCTACCATACGAGCAGATCGGGCAGCGCCCAGGTACTTGGCTATGGCGCCGTAGCTGGTTACGCGTCCGTAAGGAATTTGTCTGGCCACAGTGTATACCTTTTCGAAAAAATTGTCGTTGTTGCTCATTTTATCTACTTAATATTCTAATGATGGTGGCAATAGCAATGCCCAAGGTGACGATCGCAATCAGGTAGTTGTTTTTTCCTTTATTTTCTTTGTTTTGTTTGCGGTATTTATGAAAAAATAGGATGTAAAAATGTAGCATTAGCATGGTTCCCAGACCAGTACCCAGTAAGTATATCAAAGTAGCCTTGGTGCTAAAATCGAATATGCCATGTCCGCCAATAGTAGCTGTCATAAACGATTGGAAAGGAATGGGTAGCACATTGATAAAAGCCATAAAAAGTCCAGAAAAGAAATGGCTTTTTTTACTTTTTAGGTTCACATTTGCGATAGGGAGTTTTGCTTGTTTGTTTCCTTTATTGAAAAAATAGAAAGAAACACTCAAAAATACGAATACCGCTATTTTTTGTAAAATGGCGTTTAAATGTGGATTGTTGTTGATAAAATGGGCGAATTGAATGGCTAGTAGGGTTTGTAGTATTACCGTTATACACACACCGCCTGCATAGGTGTATGCGCGCAATTTGCCTTCTTCTAGCCCTATTTTTGCAGCTGTAATATTCAGCATACCAGGCAATAACATAGCTATAAGTGCTATACAAAAGGCGACAATAAACAATAGGGCAATGTCCAAATCAATTAAATTTTAAATCTAATATACGTGATTGCCTTGTCTTTTTCCAAATATTGCTGCTCGTAGAAGGTCTGTACTTCCGTGACTATAGCGGGGCTACCCGCATTTTTATATACATGGTGATTGGCGTACAAAACTTCATATCCTTTGCCGTGCAGTAGGCCCAATGTATAGCCGTGCATAAATTCGCTATCTGTTTTGAGGTGTACGATACCGTCTTCTTTGAGTATGTTTTTGTATTTGCTTAGAAAATCGAGATTGGTTAGACGGTGTTTGGTGCGTTTGTATTTTATTTGTGGGTCGGGGAAAGTAATCCAGATTTCGTCTATTTCATTTGGCGCAAATAATTGTTCGACCAATTCGATTTGGGTACGCAAAAAGCCGACATTTTTCATGTTTTTTTCTAAGGCAGTTTTGGCACCGCGCCACATTCTAGCACCTTTTATGTCTATTCCGATATAATTGCAACTAGGGTTTCTTTCTGCTAGGGCTAGGGTGTATTCTCCTTTTCCACAACCAAGTTCTAAAACAATAGGGTTGTCGTTTCCAAAAAAGCTTTGCCACTTTCCTTTCCATTGAAAGTTGTCGTTTAAAATAGCCTCTCTTTCTGGTTGCACCAAATTCTCAAATTGATCGTTTTCTTTAAATCGTTTAAGTTTATTTTTACTTCCCAAAACAGTAATTTAATTTTTTGGCAAAACTAAGGAAATCTTTAAGTATGCCCTATTTCTTTTCTTTGTAATTATGCAAAAAAATATATTGGTAGCCCCTTTAAATTGGGGTTTGGGGCATGCATCTCGTTGTATTCCCATAATACGTGCATTACAACAAGAAGGGTATCGGCCTATATTGGCCTCGGATGGTGTGGCTTTGGCTTTGTTGGAGAAAGAATTTCCGCATCTGCAAACCATATGCTTGCCTTCGTATGATATCACCTATGCAAAGAAGGGGAAGTATTTTAAATTAAAATTGCTTTGGGATAGTCCCAAGATCATAGATGCGATAAAGGCGGAGAAAAAGGCGGTTAAAAAAATCATGAAACAGTATGCTATTGCAGGTATCATATCGGACAATCGCTTGGGGGTTCGGAGCAAGAAAGTACCTTCTGTATTTATTACCCATCAGCTCAATGTACTGACGGGAAACACCACTTGGATGAGTTCGAAAGTACACCAGCGCATAGCAAAAAAGTTTGATGCTATATGGGTGCCCGATGTATCTGGCAAGCCCAATTTGTCGGGAAAATTGGGGCATTTGAAAAAGAAGAAAATGCCATTGCAATACATTGGTCCGATAAGTCGTTTGGAGAAAAGAGATTTAGATTTTCAATACGATTTGATGGTGATATTGTCTGGGCCAGAACCGCAGCGGGCTATGCTAGAAGAAAAGCTCTTGTTGGAGCTACAGGGCTATAAGGGTAAGGTGCTATTTGTAAAAGGCAAAATAGAGGATAGTCAGCAAATCGAAGAACGTGGTAGATTTGTCCTCTATAATTATATGGATTCTTCCCAATTGGAGATTGCTTTTAATAGTAGTCTACAGGTGTTGTCTCGCTCGGGATACACTACTGTTTTGGATTTGGCGAAGCTAGGTAAAAAAGCATTTTTCATCCCCACGCCAGGACAATATGAGCAGGAATACTTGGCCAAGCGCTTGCAAAAACTTGGTTTGGTGCCCATGGCTACCCAGGAGGCATTTGTGCTTTCAGATCTGGATAGAGTCAAGGAATTTGAAGGTTTGAACAGCTTTGACATCGATCTAAACTTCGGGAGTTTGTTCGCTCTTTTCGAGGGTGAATGAAAATTCACTTCCTACGCCAAAGGAGCTTTCCACATAGATTTTTTCTTTGTGGGCTTCTATGATGTGCTTCACTATGGAGAGTCCCAGACCCGAACCACCTTCTTTTCGGCTACCACTTTGGTCTACTCTATAAAAGCGTTCGAATAAACGGGAGATGTTTTTTTCTTGTATGCCTTCCCCGTTATCGGTAACCCTTACGATGATTTTATTTTTAATCAGATTCTCAATACTGATTTCGGTGGTGCCATCTTCTTTTCCGTATTTGATGCTATTCACTACCAAATTGGTGAGGACCTGTTGAATTTTTTCTTGATCGCCATATACCATTATGGGATCATATTCCATATCGAGGGTAAGGGTAATGTTTTTTTTGTCGGCTTTGATCTCGAGCATATCAAAAACCTGTTGGATCAGATCCAAGATATTAAAGTCTTGGAATTGCAAATTGAGATCACCAGCTTCTAGTTTGGAAATCATATCGAGATCTTTCACGATATAAATAAGTCGATCGACCCCTTTTGCAGCTCTTTTCAAATATTTTTCTCTGACTTTTTTGTCTTTTAGTGCTCCGCCTTCTAGGAGTGTGAGTATATAGCCTTGCACCGTAAACAAAGGAGTTTTTAGTTCGTGCGATACATTTCCCAAAAATTCCTTGCGATAGGCTTCTCTTACCTTTAGGGTTTCTATTTCTAGTTTTTTGTCTTGAGCAAATCGTTCAATCTCTTCGGTAAGAGTTCGCATATCGGTAACGATAGGTTTGGAATGAAAAGAAGTAGATTCCAAGAGGGATACATCGTCATATATTTTTTTGATCCCTTTGTAGATAAAGCGTTCTACTCTATATTGGAGAATAAGGAAAGATATACCAAAAACCAATAAGGGGAACAATACAAGAAACCACCATGGATTTGTTTGAAATACAAAATAAAAAAAGTACACCATGGCTGCGCTAAATAGCGCAAGGAGTATGGAGGATTTGTAAGCAAATTTATAAGATTTTTTTAGTGCCATTTATACGACAAACTTATATCCGACCCCTTTTACTGTTTTGAAATGGGTGTCTCCTATTTTTTCACGTAGTTTGCGGATATGTACATCTATGGTACGTCCTCCGACAACTACTTCGTTTCCCCAAACCTTATCCAAGATTTCTTCGCGCTTAAAAACTTTGTTGGGTTTGGAAGCCAAAAGGGCGAGTAGCTCAAACTCTTTTCTGGGCAATACGAGTTCTTTTCCTTTTTGTACAATTTTGTATTCTTCTCTATTGATAACCAGTTCACCGATTTTCATGATTTCTTCTACGTCCGCTTCTTTTTCGCTGAGGCGGCGTAGTAGTGCTTTTACTTTGGAAACCAGTACTTTTGGTTTTATGGGTTTGGTGATGTAATCATCTGCACCTGCATCAAAACCAGCAACTTGCGAATAATCTTCTCCTCTGGCAGTGAGGAAGGTGATGATGACATTAGACAAGCCAGGTATCGAACGAATCACTTCGCAAGCTTCTATTCCGTCCATTTCGGGCATCATAACGTCCAAAATAATCAAATGTGGCTTTTCTTTTTTAGCTTTAGAAACCGCTTCTACTCCGTTTTTGGCTGTGATAATTTGATATCCTTCTGAGGACAGATTGTAACCCACAATTTCCAAAATATCTGGTTCGTCGTCTACAAGTAGAATTTTAATATCTCTGGTTTGCATCACTTCAAAAATTAGTTGTTTGGGTTCAAAAGTAAAGATAATAATTATATGGGATATTGGCTTAACATGGATTTAATATAGGTAACATAGGAGTAACATTTAGGTGTGCTTATGGTTACAAACATTTAATCTGATACTAACTAGCTTGAGAGGTTACTGAATTTACTTTGCACCAAAATTAAACAAGCATAACAATGAGACAACTAATTGTAATTATATTACTTAGCTTTTTTGGGTTACAGGTACAGGCTCAGGAAACGGGTACTATAGTGGGGAAAATTACGGACAAGGAAATGAATAACGAGCCTTTGGCATTTGCAAACGTAGTGTTGAAAGGTACGGCCAAAGGGGTTACAACCGATTTTGACGGTTTGTACGAAATCGCCAATTTGGAGCCTGGTACTTACACTGTTGTAGTAAGTTTTGTAGGCTATAAAACCTTAGAGATTCCAAATGTAGGTGTAGTTGCAGGTAAAGTTACTACCATTAATACAGCCTTGGGGCAGGATGCTCAAGCGCTACAAGAAGTGGTGGTTACCACTACTGTTTCTAAAGAATCGGAAGTAGCTTTGTTGCTTGCGCAAAAGAAAGCGGTAACTGTAAAAGAAAGTATCGGGGCACAAGAGCTATCCAAATTGGGAGTTTCGGATGTGGCAACAGCCACTACCAAGATTTCTGGGGTGGCAAGTAGTGAAACTTCGGGAGATGTATTTGTAAGAGGATTGGGAGACCGCTATTTGAGTACGACCCTCAATGGTTTGCCAGTACCCTCAGATGACGTAGAAAAGAAAAATATCGACTTGGGATTGTTTCCTACTCGAATTGTTCAAAATGTGAGTATCAGTAAGACCTATGCCGCTAGTGGGTCTGCAGATGTGTCTTCGGGCACCATAGATGTTGCCTCCAGAGAGTTAAAAGGATCTACCGAGCTAAGTATTGGTGTTTCGGAAGGAATTAATACCAATGTGGCTAAAAGTGATGTGTACAACGATTTTAAAGTTTCTGCAAACGCGGATCAAACTTCTTTTGGTTTTTACTCGGAAAGCAGATCTACAAGAGAGTTGGTTACCCAACAAAGTTGGAACACCCAAAACCACAAAAATCCAATCGATTATTCTTTTTCTATTACAGGAGGGAAAAAATTGTTTGACAACAAATTATCTATATTGTTGTCTGCTGCCCAATCGCAGTCATTTGACTACCAAAAAGGTGTTTTTCGTCAGTTTCGTTCCAATTTTATAGATGATACGATTACCGATGCTACACGTTATAAGAAGAAGGTTATCACCTCTGGACTTATCGATGTTGGCTTTCGTATCAATGAGAATCACAAATTGAAGTCCACTACATTTTTGTTGAACAAATTGGACGAAAACGTTTTTGAAGGTGGTAGAAATGGAGAATCCACTATATTTGAAGAGACCCAACCATCGGAAGGATTGTTTCAGTTTATTAGAGATCAGAATACGAAGCAGACCAAATTGTTGGTAAGCCAATTGATGGGAACACACAAGCTAGGAGAGAAAAATAAATTGGAATGGGCTGCGGCATACAATTTTCTTAATGCAGATGAGCCAAACCGTATTCGCAACGAGGTCAATTTCGATCCAGAAGGAGATAGTGATGCTATAGGTGCCGGAGTACAATTGGGTAGAAACGGTGGTTTTCAGCAGAGAAAATCTAGTCAGGGCATCGAGGACGAAGAGATAGCAGGGTATTTGAGAAACACCTATACGCTAGTAGACGAAGACGAGCGCAAAATGGATTTGCAAGTAGGTGCCAATTACCGCAACAAAACCAGAGATTTCGAATCCGAATTTGTAGGAGTAGAAGAGGCCTTTACCAATGCCATATTGGGGAACTCTATAGATGACTTCGACAATGTGTTTCAAATCGAAAACTTTCAGGGCTTGAGTCCAGTTTTGGAAATCAACTTGTTGGGTTCTAATGCTAAGGGAGAAAGGCAAGATATTTACTCGGGAGAACTAGATTCCAAATCGGCTTATTTGAATTACAATTATGGTTTTGGAAAATGGCATATCAATGCTGGGTTGCGTTATCAAAAAGATGCTATTTCTGTAAATTACGATATAGGAAACCTTTTTCCAAGAACTGGGGAAAGCGTTCAAGAATATGATAATATTTATCCAAGTTTGAACCTCAAGTATGCTTTGGCAGAAAACAAAAACTTGCGATTTGGATTTAGCAAAACCATTACCTTGCCCGAATTTAAAGAGATATCTCCTTTTGAGTATGTTTCTCCAACAGGACAGGTAACAAGAGGTAATACCGATTTGGTGGCTTCCAACAATTACAATTTCGATTTGAAGTGGGAGTACTTTCCAACAAGCGGTCAGTTGGTTTCTGCAGCAGCATTTTACAAGCTGATTCAAGATCCAATCAATAAGGTTCGCGATAGGGGATCGGCTGGAGTTTTCTCTTATTTCAATTCGGGAGAAGAGGCTACAGTGTTTGGGGTGGAGCTGGAAACCCGTTTGGATGTATTGAATTGGTTTGAGAAAAACGAAGACAGAGAAAACGCCTTGAATCTGGTATTCAACGCTACTCGTATGTGGCACAAACAAGATTTGAAGGTGATTAAGAATGAGAATGGTGTTGTAGAGAGAAGTTTTCAATATAAGAATATAACCGAAACAGACTTGCAAGGTGCCTCTGATTGGATATTCAATTCGACTTTGAGTTATACTTCTAGCAAAGAAAGCCCGTTTACAGCATCATTAACTGCGAATTATGCATCCGATAAAATATTTGCATTGGGTGTGCCTACCGATCAGGTAAATAGCGATCGTTTTTATGACGATGCTATAGTAGAGAAAGGATTTGTAGTATTGGACGCCATATTGAGCAAGGAATTTGGATCGCATTGGAGTGTGAAATTTGCAGCCAAAAACCTTTTGAATCCAGAAATCAGAATGACACAGATGATAGGGAGCGTAGACAATCAGTCTGGTGTCTTTTCCGAAAGAGAAGAGACAGTGATGTCTTATGATTTGGGAATGAATTTCAGTTTAGGATTGCGTTATAAGTTCTAATAGATAAAGAAATAGTCTCATAGAGTAAAAAGGCATCTTTGAGGTGCCTTTTTTGTAACTTTTAGTTAATATAAATATTACAAATTCATAATTTTTAAATAAATCCTAAATAAACTCAAAGTTGTTGTTTAGCAACAAATTAAACAAAACAAGCAAAATGAAAAAAACACTCATTAAACTAGCATTAATTCTAGCTGTAGGCGTTTTTGTAGCCTCTTGTAAATCTGACGACGATGGCGGGCCAGTTGCCAGCTGTTCGGATGGAATTAAAAACGGAGACGAGACAGGAGTAGACTGTGGTGGATCATGTAAGCCATGTGACGATCCTGCAAGTCTAACAGGAAGCATTACGGAGAATACGACCCTAAACCCAAGTATAGCATATAAGTTGACAAAAACTTTGAGTGTAGAATCTGGGGCAAAACTTACGATTCCCGCAGGAACTACCATTACAGCCAATGTAGAATCTGGAGAAGAAACCAATACCTATATAATAGTACAAAAAGGAGCACAGATCGATATACAAGGGAGTGCATCTTCACCAGTAGTATTCACTTCTACAAATGGCAAGCCAGGAGACTGGGGTGGATTGGTAATTGCGGGAGATGCAAATACTACCGAAGGGCCCAATTCTACAGCGGAGGTTGGGCAAATCAAATACGGAGGTTCCAACAATACTGACAATTCTGGTTCTATCCAATATCTCATTATCAAATATGCTGGAGCACAGATCAATTCCGAGTCTCAGTACAATGGATTGAGCTTGTACGCTGTTGGATCTGGTACCACTATAGAAAACGTAGCCCTATTGGATGGAAAAGACGATGGCGTGGAGTTCTTTGGAGGAACCGTATCTGCTAGCAATATGTATTTCGAAAACAACGAAGACGATTCTGTAGATTGGACAGAGGGTTGGAATGGTACCCTTACCAATGCATATGTAATACACACCAAAGATGGTTTTTCTACCGCTGTAGAGGCAGATGGTGCCAATGGGAATCCAAAATTGGTAAACTTTACCGCAGTATCTTCCACAGGAGGAACAGCACTTCAGTTCAAAAAGGAGTCTGGAGCTACTATCACTGGTTTGTCTTTGTTGGGCTATGATACCTCTGTAGATATGAAAGACAATGGTGCCTTGTCTAATATAAGTATAGACGGCGCTGATGCAGATCCAACCAAAACATATATTGCTCCTGCCACTGTAAATAAGGCAGATTTTGATTGGGTAAATTCGAATAATACGGTAAACAGTATAGTGCTTACGGGAAGCATTACATCGGATGTTACTTTAGACAAATCAAAAACGTATTTTTTAAAGAACACTTATAGTGTAGAATCTGGTGCAAAGCTTACGATTCCAGCAGGAACTAAAATCTCTGCAGATGTTCAGGCAGGAGACGAGACCAACACCTATATCGTAGTGCAAAAAGGAGGAGAGATAGATGTACAAGGGACTGCTGCTGAGCCAGTAATGATGACTTCTGTCAACGGTAAGCCAGGGGACTGGGGAGGATTAGTAATTGCAGGAGATGCAACAACTACAGAAGGGCCTAATTCTACAGCTGAGGTTGGACAAATCAAATACGGAGGTTCCAACAATGCCGACAGTTCTGGTTCTATTCAGTATCTTATTATTAAATATGCCGGAGCTCAGATCAATTCCGAGTCTCAGTACAACGGATTGAGTTTGTATGCTGTTGGATCTGGAACCACTATCGAAAACGTTGCTATGATAGATGGTAAGGATGATGGTATAGAATTCTTTGGTGGAACGGTATCTGCTTCTAATTTGTATTTTGAAAACAATGAAGACGATTCTGTAGATTGGACAGAGGGTTGGAACGGAACCCTTACCAATGCCTATGTACTACACACCAAAAGTGGTTTCTCTACTGCGGTAGAAGCAGACGGTGCAAATGGTAGTCCAAAATTGGTAAATTTCACTGCAGTTTCTTCTGTAGGAGGAACAGCACTACAGTTTAAGAAGACTTCTGGAGCTATAATTACTGGATTGTCATTGGCAGGATATGACACGTCTATAGATATGAAAGATGATGGTCCTTTGGCCAATGTAAAAATAGAAGGAGCGGATGCAGATCCGAGCAAAGCATATATAGCTGCAGCTACCGTAAACAAATCAGATTTTGATTGGGTAAACTCTAGTACAGAGTCTAAAACAGAAGTTATCTCCGGTGTAATAAGTGAGAATACGACTTTAAAGGCAGATGTAAAATACTATTTGAGTAAAACGCTTAGTGTTTCTTCTGGAGCAAAATTAACAATAGAAGCAGGAACGGAGATCGTTGCGGATGTACAAGCTGGAAATGAGACAGAGACCTATATCGTAGTTCAAAAAGGAGCGCAAATAGATATTCAGGGTACTGCTAGCAAGCCAGTAGTAATGACATCCAACAATGCCAAACCAGGAGATTGGGGTGGATTAGTAATTGCAGGAGACGCCACTACAACAGAAGGTCCCAATGCAACTGCTGAGGTTGGGCAAATCAAATACGGAGGTTCCAACGATGCGGATAACTCTGGTTCTATTGCCTATTTGGTAATTCGTTATGCCGGTGCACAGATCAACTCGGAGTCTCAGTACAACGGACTGACATTGTATGCGGTAGGCTCTGGAACAACGATTGAAAATGTAGCCATGATAGACGGAAAAGACGATGGCGTAGAGTTCTTTGGAGGAACCGTGTCTGCTAGCAATATGTATTTCGAAAACAACGAAGACGATTCTGTAGATTGGACAGAAGGATGGTCGGGTACGCTTACCAACGCCTATGTTTCTCACACAAAATCTGGTTTCTCTACGGCTGTAGAAGCTGATGGAGCAAATGGCAACCCAAAATTGGTAAACTTTACTGCAGTTTCTTCGGTAGATGGTACTGCACTACAGTTTAAAAAGACTTCTGGTGCAACCATCACCAATTTGTATTTGGAAGGTTATGCAACACAGATCGATATGAAAGACAATGGTCCTTTGGCCAATGTGCAGATAGAAGGGAATGATGCATCTACTACTGCAAATTACAATACAGGAACTAAAGTAGACATTTCTACTTGGACATGGAAAGATGCAGGAAGTAATTAAGAATATCATAAAAATATAAGGTTAAGGCTGTCTGTTGTAGGCAGCCTTTTTTTGTTGGAGAGAATCAGTATATGGGGTAAAAGAGAAATGCGGATAAAATAATTTTTCGCCATTTAAAGAAAATATGTGACCGTTTATGTGATTTCGACTACATTTCGTCCTAATTATTTGTTTTACAATTTTATATTTTGGTATATTTGTTGTAGCTAAAAGATATAAACGGTTAGTATATGAAGAAATACTACTTTATAATTTTATTTTTGACCCTCTTTACTGGTACTGTATTAGCGCAGGACTCCAAGTCTAGTGTATTGAAGTCAAAAGTTGTTTTAGCCCAGGAAATAGAACAACTGCAAATATTTCCTAATCCTGTTACCGAAGGGAAAGTTCAAATCACCACCAAAAACAACCATACCAAAAGCATTTGGATATACGATGTATTGGGGAATATGGTATTGCAAACCAAATTGTACAATCGCTTTTTGGACGTATCTCATTTAAAATCGGGGGTATATATTATCAATATCTCAGAAAGGGACAGAAGAAGTAGTCGTCGACTAGTGATACGTTGATCGAACACTTTACAACTGTTTCTGTACAGTTACCTACTATTATTCGCGTTTCACAACATTTTGTAAGCAGGCTATAATAAAATGTATACTTTTACATTGTTAAAGCCCCTAAATTAAAATGAAACAAATCTACTTAACCTTGTTGGTAGCACTGCCCATGCTATTGACTGCACAAGAGACGGAGTCTGTTATGTATCCGTTGCCTCAGAAGGAATTAGCCGCTATGGAAATAGAGGCGCTGCAATTGTATCCCAATCCGGTGACCAATAATGTAGTACACATTACAACCAAGACCAACAATGCAAAAGATGTGATTGTTTTTGATGTATTTGGCAATGTGGTTTTGCGTCAAAAACTCTATCAAAAAACACTTGATCTTTCGAGTATTCGAAAAGGTGTTTACATCATTCAAATTGTAGAAGGAAACCGTAAATCTAAGCGCAAATTGGTTATCAAGTAAATGCAACAACCAACCGATAGCTAGCTTTCAATTGCAAGTATCTGCTTACATGGTGCGCTATCCCAGCACTAATACCATTTCTATTTTAAAATGCCCTTAAAAGAAATAGAGGTTTTTTTTCTTTATAGCTAAATGAATATAAAATGCCACCACACGAAAGGATTCGTGCGGGAAACATAGTAGATTTTAAAAGTAAAAAGACAAAGTTCGAGACAAAAATTTGAAGCAAGCATTAGCTACGGTTTCTTTTTATCCCGAATTACGCATTAGAACTTCGTTGTGAGGGTTGGAAGTGCAATAAAAACAAGTGCTTTATTGCTTTCCGCATAGCGCCGTTATGGGGAAAGCAAAAAGCAGCGCAGCCTCTTGTTTTTGAAGCAATTTCAATACGTAATAGATTTTCTAATGCGCAATTCGGGAT
>JAOXRU010000398.1 GCA_025800395.1 Flavobacteriaceae bacterium | reverse complement strand
ATCTATAGAAAGCCTTATAAACAGCAATCTTTGTCCCAAAAAGCCTTGAATTAAGGGGTTAACCTGCGCCTTTTTAATCCAAATCTCACTATTTATAAGGCTTCTGTGAAGATAATTTATATCGAACTCACGTTAGTTATTTCTATAAAATGAAGCATTATAACGCAAACAATTGTTTTTCTGGAAAAAACAACAAAACGGCTATTTGATATCTATTTTATGGCATGATTTTATATAAGTACATAGTCAACCCCATTGGTGTTTTATAGTCCCAAAAGCTTTACAAAACGTCCTTTTTTAGGGATTAAAAGGGCTTGTGCAAGGGGTATCTTTGTTAGCAGCTCTGTTTTTTCTTTTTAACTTCCAATTTTTCCATATCTCTGGTATTCTGAAAAATAGATTACAATTCTATTCTGCCCTTTAAAATATGGGTAAAAAAGTTCATATCGACCGTCATGTGAACGGTATCTATACTCTTCATTTCCGTCCTCAAATACACTATTCAAATAGTCTCTTTCTGGCTGAGTTGTCTTCGTGATAAAAGTCTTCTTTACTGGTTGTATGGTGTCTGTTAAATTGCCATGATAGTAGGCTGTAAATCCAAGAAAAACAGGTTCACTATCAATTGAATCTTTAACCAAGATTGAAACATGAGGGAAATTATCGTCTGTTTTGGAAAGAATTTCTAAAATGTCTTCAGTTTCGACAATCCAATTTCCGTCAAAGGTGTAGTTTACCAAATGGTCACTTTTCTTGGTATTGGTTTCGATTATTGATTTAGCAGACTTAACTAGAAGTCGTTCTTTCTTTTTCGAAGTCAAGTAGTCACCACCAAACAAGACTATAAGCAGAACTGGAAAACTTGCCATTAAAATCCAACCAACTTTTTTACCCGTCTTAGCAACTTGCTTATCTTGATTGTGTTTCTGTGCGATTCTTGTCAGGTTAAACATGATATTGATAATTAATGCACCTGCCATTAGAGCTAAAATGCCTAAAACACTCATATAGAATGTTTGAGTCATATTCTCTCGGAATACTTTAAGTCCAAAAACTTCAATTGTAATAAACGTGAAAACCCAATAGACGAGTAGAACTATTGCGATGATTCCAATTATGTTGCTAAGTCGGACAAGTTGTTTTGGATTCATGGAGTGTTGTTTTTTATATGGCTGCTAACAGTACCCTGTCTCAAAACCACCTTATTATCTCTATAAAATTAAACATTATAACGCAAACAATTGTTTTTTTGGAAAAAACAACAAAACGGCTATATGATATCCTTTTATGGTATGCTTTTATATAAGTACATAGTCAACACCACTGGCGTTTTATAGCTCCAAAAGCTTCACAAAACCTGCTTTTCTTAGGGATTAAAAGGGCTTGAGCAAGGGTTGCTGGTGTTGGGTGTCGTTTTTTATTTCGTATTTAAAACTCAGAACATGCAATCCGTAAAAAGTCAATTTTTGATTTGCTGTAATTTTTCCGTTTTCTGATGATACGGTTAAATTGTCTTTAAAAGATTGTATAAATTTAGTCCATAAATTCCCATTTTTATCTTTTACTATAAAGTAAAATCCGCTATCACCAATTTTTCTTCCTGCTGATTTTAAAATCAATTCACCATTTTCACCAACAATTGGTTGTAAAATTACTGTTGCACTTCCGTTTGGTAATGGAAAAATGGCTTTTATGCAAACTTTCCCATTTGGGATTTTACAAGTTTCATAAACACCTGAATAGATTATTTGATTGGTTTGTTTAAACCCCCTTAACCAAATGGTTCTTTTTACTTTCTCAGTAGTTTTGTCGGTTAGTTGAATAATTTCGCTATTCATTTCTTGAGAATTATTATTTCTCAAAGGAATATTTAGTTGTTCAAGTCTCTTACTAAAAAGGAATTTTAATAAATAACCGAAAACTAGAAAAATAGGACTCCATCTTGTTGTCAAGTAAAGTTTATAATTACTCGTATTTTCATAAAATTCAATGACTTTTTTAGAGAGCTTATTTTTTTCGGAAGAAGAGAGTTTTAGTTGCTCAATCGATTCTAAAAGTCCTTTGTTTTTAATGGATGTAGAGATTAATAAATTTTCATTTTCTGCTAATTGATTAATAAACGTTTTCCCAATTCCGTTTGCATTTCCAAATGGACCCAAAAGCCATTTGTATTCTTGGGCATTAATTTTTTTACCAAATAAAATAACCCATTGTTGCGTAACCCAATCCTGAAAATTTTGTTGAATTAAGGTTAACCACATTTTTAGTCAGATAATTTGGTGTAATTTTCTTTGCCTTTCCAAGTTCCGAATTCAGATAGGGGTTTAAATCTCAAAGTAGTAAATTCAAAATGAAATTTTTTTCGTTCTCTTTCTTTCATTGCATCAGCGTGTGCTTTTGGTTTAGGGACTTTGCTATGACCATGAACCATCTTTTCCATTTCCTGTATGTTTTTCCATATGGAAAAAGTGGAAATGGTGTTTGGAAACTTAAAAGAAGCAAGTGACAATAATGTATCCGGATGGTCTCTTACTAATTTTTCTACTGGTCTTCCCCAATGTAAGAACCTAGGAACTGCAAAAGGTCTCATTCGAGCTATTGTTACAGCGACAACAGTTGGGTTTGAATTTTCTAAGATTTCTTTTTCTTTTGGAACTTTGTAGCCTTTTATTTTCCCCCAATCTCTCATAAAGGCCAATCGAACGTGCCAACCTTTTTTTATTAGTTTACCAAACTTGTCATTGTCCAAGTAGTTATCTAAGTCTTTTTCACTTTCCCATTGTGCAAATATTGCTATCTCTCTTATTAAAAACCGATTAGTTGAGAAAATAGGCGAACCTAAAGTCATTGATGTCATATATTCTGAATAGATAAGACCTTTGGTTTTCTTGTTTATTAATTTTAAAAGCAAACCTTTAATCGCAGTCCAAGTTGGAATTTTCACAAGATGAAAAGAGGATATGTTCATTTTTTGGATTAGAAGTTTTTTGTTTTGTTGCGATTTACAAATTATAGCCAACGGCTGCCCGTATCCAATCTGCCCCTTATTATTTCTATAAAATTAAACATTATAACGCAAATAATTGTTTTTTGGAAAAAATGACAAAACGGCTATTTGATATCCTTTTGTGGCATTATCTTTCTTGGTTTTATGTTTATATGGGTTTATGCGATGCTTTACGGCATTTAAAAGCCAAATTATCGGCTTCCAATCTAGTTTAAATTTACGTTTCACATAGCTATTTTTCAAGCTATTAACATTTTTATAAAGCTATATATATTTTATGAGAACAGCTATTGCTTATACTTATGGTTGCTTGCAGTTTTAACCATTGAATTCAAAGTGTTCAAATTTATAAATCCAAGTATTATTTATAAAACTTAGAGTGAAATTTCCACTATAACAATCACCCGGACTACCTTTTAAGTTTCCATATAATTTATAATTTCCGTTTACTTTCTCAAATGCATAAATAGATATTGTTTCTAAATTACTATCATATAAGTAACTTACTATTTCTTGATTTTCTATAAATGAAACTACTGTGCCAACAGTTTCATTCAAAGCGTCTGAATATTCAATTAACACAAGTTCTATCCCCTCAATACTTTTGTAGGTTCTTTTTGTAAATCTTATGGTTTTTTCTGTACTATTTTCACCAAACAAATCACTATTGGCAATTCCACAAGATATATATTTATCAATCTGTGCTCTGTTTTTATAATTTATTTTTAGTTTTGATTCTTTGAGGTTTGGTGCTATCGAATCAATTTTTCTGTTCCCATACGGTCCATATAACGTCTCCCAATTTTGGTCAATTAATTCAATTTGCGGAATACAACTATTTTTTCTTAAGTCATAAATTCTATTAAAGTATACATAACCTACCTTTTTATCACTGGTCTTAACCAAGACCCATTTATCATCTTTTTCTATTGGGAAATGAAATAAGAACGCTTCATTTTTCTGTATTCTTCCAATTATTTGACTCGATATACTATTGCTTTTTCTGATATTAACATATCCGTCGGAATCATTAATTATACCAGTTGTGATATTGCCAAATTCAGGAAATTCCATATTTTGTCCTTTTGTATTTAAACTAAAAAGGAGTAGAAGAATAATAAATGTTATTTTATGCACCATTATCTTTACCTAAAGGGCTCGTGTATGAGCAGTAGCGGATATCAAAGAGGCAAATGTTCAAAACTATTACCCTATTTTATTATATGTTTTAAAGTTACAAATATTTTATAAATACAGCTATTGCTTATATTGTGTTGGCAATAGGCTTTATTCTCGTTCAGTCGTAAATGCTATATCTCTTCCTGCTGCTCTTTCCTTTTTTACTAACTCTTGCAAATTTTCAGGAATTGAAGATAGTGGCATAATTAAACCATCAACCACTACCAAATCGTTGAGTGGGTTCGATTCGTTCATGTGTTCGGTTGCAAACTCATCGTCAAACATAGTTAAATTAAACATTTTTCTTATTTGTCCTGCTTTATTTGATACTGTAGCGTTTTTAGTTCCAAAAAAATCGCTTATTTCTTCCGATTTTATAAAGGGTTCAAAGGATTTGTCGAATAGAAAATTAATCGAACCTATAGTGTATATTACTGCCGCAGCCCAAATTTCGAGTTTACCTCGTTTAAATGGAACATCTCTTTTTCTCCCCATTTTTTTTATGAGTTTTTCAGATAATTTAAAATAATCATCATCCAGTTTTTGGGAACAAAACATTCCAGTCATTTCTAATAACTTACTTTCTCGTTTTTTGATTTCTTCTTTAGTCATATAAATACGTCCTTTTTTCAATTGGTATCGACCTAACTTCGTCAATATTTTCCAATATCTTATTTAAAATTATTTGCTTTTGGTGGATTTCCAAAAAACATATCATCTAAATCTATCAAACTGTAGTTTCCCATTTCCCCTATAAGTGCTACCGACTTCTCAAAGAATTCATTTTCGTCTTTACATTCTCCGGAAAGCAGGCCAAATTGTAAGGTCAAATCGCGATTAAATTTTGCCGACTCTATCCATATTGCAGGATATGTTTCTTCTGATAAATTTCCTGTGTCCATTATTTTGGTGTTATCATTCAGCTTATTTCCAGCGGTTTTGTATATGAAAAGAAGCGTAATTTATGCGCATCCTATTCGGTCTAAAAACGAGTTGAGGTTTATATAAACCACTTTTTATGAAGCACTTCAAAGGCTAATTTTTAGATGCCGTGTGCGCGTTACACAAGTTAGCAAATTTTTGTAACTTATTGCATGCAAGGCAATAAGAATTATCAAAAAAAATGCACTAATTTTTTTGTTAAGTGAACGTATACCCAAGACCAATTTTTATAGGCAGTTAGAAGAAGTTTTATGGAACTAGTCGTCAAAATAGTATCGATCTAGTAGTTTTTATATGTTTTTCTTTCGGTCTAAACTGTTTTTCCCGACGGTGTAGGCATAAGCAGAAGATGGCAGAAACTGAATATTTAATTCTTTATATTCTTTTTCTCCTTCTTTATCTATGGTAGTTACTATGGGATAGTTCAAACCAATTCCTGTACAGAATTTATATAAACTTTTGAGTGCATTAGGTTTATTATAATATCTGTTGGACCATTTAATTTCTAATGCCCATAATGGTTTTAAAGTGGAATCGCTAATTCCAACCATATCAACTTCTCCACCCGACCACCTTACATACCAAGGTGTAAACCATTCACGATGCATCCATTGCGCAAATATTGCAGTTTCTACCATATTTCCAATCATTTCATCGGTAGCTGTTATAGGTGAGAACAATGCACTTCTCAATGATGGATTTGTTAGATATATTTTGAAAAAGTTATCTCTTTTAAATCGTTTACCGCTTTGGTCTATACGTTTCACTTGTTTTATTAAGTAGGCGGCTTCCAAGTATTCGATATACTTTTTTAAAGTGTTTTTAGGTACTTGAGATTGTTTGCTTAATGTTTCAAGAGAGAATTCTCCACCGCTATTATATGCAATTGTAGTAAAAAGAGAATTTAATTCTCTTGTATCGCTAATTCCGTATAAACTAGGCAAATCTCTTAATAAAACTTTGTCCACTATATCTTGTCTAATGTACCTTCTTGGATTAGCTTGAATTTTTTCTGAAAAGACAACCTCTGGATAACCTCCAAAATTTATATAATCAAGAAAATGTTTATTTAATTCATCCAAATGTGATGAGGAGCAAAACTCCGTAATTTGCCCTTTCCATTTGAGGTTTGTAGTTGTAATTATTCTGTCCAATCCTTTGAGCGATATATATTCATTAAATGTTAAAGGTGGTAATAAAAAGTCTGTAAACCTTCCAGCTCCACTTTCGTTGCTTGCGAATTTTAGAGCAGCAGCAGCAGAACCAGATACAATAAATTTATCTTTGCGATAGCTATCTACTAAAGACTTTAAGTGTACTTCCCAGTCTCGACAATACTGAATTTCATCATAAATAATATGCCAATCATTTTTGTCTTTTACACCTGTAGCTTCTTTGGCATATAGGAATAATTGTTCCAAAGGAATGTTGTTATAAATAGGGTTTTCAATTGTTATAAAAATTATTTTTTTTGGATGGACACCATTTTGAATTAAATCTTCAACCAGATGGAACAACATTACGGTTTTTCCAACACGTCTAGGGCCCATTAAAACAACTGCCCTTCTTATGTCTCTTTCATAAACAAGAGGTTTGAATAGTTCAAAGTACAATCTACGAGGCATTTTATTGTAATCCTCCTCTATATGCCCTTCCACCCACCAAGGGTTTTCAAATCTTATTCTGTCCAAAACTTGCTTTTTAGATATCTCTTTTATCATAAAAATGCTTATTTTGAATCAAAAATACAAAATAAAGTCAAAAAATTGACTTTATTTTTGAAAAATATTGTTTTTAAGGATATTTTTGACTTATGATAAGTTTATACCATTTCTAGTTTAAAGCCACCCCAATAAATAGCCCTTTTTTCCTTTCTATTTCAGAACAAAAAGAAACCGTAAGCAAAGGCTATGCTCGATTTTTCTTCTTTATATATAGCTATAAAGAAAATTATACCCTATTTCTTTTAAGGGCATTTCAAAATTGCTTACAAAGGGTTGAATATGCTTAAACGAAAAGCTCTTTAACGTTAAAAAGCTTCACAAAACCTGCTTTTCTTAGGGATTAAAAGGGCTTGTGCAAGAGCCTACCATTGTTGGGCACTGGGCTTTCTTTTTAGTTTAAATTTTGTCTAAATTCTTTTGGGGAATGGGAAGTGTTTTTCTTAAATAGTTTGCTAAAATATTGCGGATATTCAAAACCGAGTTCATAAGCAATCTCACTTGCACTTTTTGTAGAGCTCAATAGCTTGGTTTTCGCTTTTTCAATTATATGGTTGTGAATGTGTTCTTGCGCGCTCTTTCCTGTTTCTTTACGCAACAAATCGCTTAAATACCTCGCAGACATATGCAATTTTTCTGCACAATAGGTTACAGTCGGAATACCAAAATCCACTTGTTGGTCGGTTTGGTAATACGATTTTAACACGTCTTCAAATTCGCTAACGAAATCTTGATTAAGATTGGTTCTGGTGTAAAATTGCCTATCATAATACCGCACACAATAGTTGAGTAATAGTTCAAGATTTGAAATAATGAGCCTTTGGCTATGAACATCGATATTTTGGCTGTACTCTTTTTCTATTTTTTTAGAAATATCTGTAAGCATTATTCTTTCTGCTTCGGATAGATGTAAAGCTTCGTTGGAAGCATAAGAAAAGTAGGAATAATTATCTATAAGTTTTCCCAATTCTGATTTTCTAATTAAGTCCTGATGAAAGATTAAGGTCCAACAATTTTCGTCATTTGTTGCATAGTTTTTATTAAACTCTAAGGTTTGGTTGGGTGCCGTAAATACCATAGAACATTCTTGGAAATCGTATGAGTTTCTGCCGTATTTAGAAATGGTATATGGACAATTACCTTTTATACTTATTTGAAACAAATCCATGGTGTATTTAAAATCTTCAATAACAGAATTTGCTTTGGAATGAAACTCAAAAACAGAAATTAAAGGGTGCTTTGGCTTTTCTAAACCCAAAAACGAATGAACTTCGTGTATGTTTTTGATATGTAAAATGTCTTTTTTCATTTATAAATGAAAATGTGCCTTAGAAACTGTTGCGTACATAAGGAATATGGCAGTTCCAAAATAAAAAACCAATTCTGTAAGGTATGCCTTAATGCTCCATTGCTCAGACATAAAATCAAAAGTTTCTATGGTGCATAATAGCGCTAAATTAGAGAAAAGTAGGCACATAGCTATGGGCGTGAATTTCCATTGCATAAAATAACCCAAAAGAAATGTAATTCCTGTTAGACTAATTAAAAGCCAATGTACAAATTGTACGCCATTGGGATAGGCTTTGTTTTGAAGTGTAAGGCCTGGTGTAATTCCAGTAAAATATTCCAAAAAACCAGCCAATCCCCAAACCGTCATTACAATAGACCAAATGACTAAAAGTATGATGTAAATTTTACTTGCGAATACCATATGCGTCTGTTTCTATATGTTAAATCTTTTCTCGGCTTCTTTTTTCAAAGCCTGGTTAAAATCTTGATAGCCTTTGAGGTAAATTTTTGATAAATAGCCGCCCAAGAGAAAGGTTGCCCCCTTGGTAAGCGCATCTGTTTGAACAAATTTGGAGGTTTTACTATCTATTTTTTCTACGCTAAAGTGATGGTTGTCGCAAATTCCCATAGGTCCTTTTTCTGCCCAATAAAAAGAGACTCCTTCTTCTACTTGAATGCTGTGGTCTATGGTGTTGAATTTGTCTTTAGTTGGGTCTAATTGAAACTTGGTAGTTATTCTGTTTCCGTCTTTAATTTCTCCTTTAATATCTACTAAAAAACGAGCCCAATTCTTGTAGGATTTGGTGTCTTTAATGACATTCCAAACGGTTTCGGCCGGTGCATTAATGTGTATTTCTGTATAGATTTTTCTGTGCCCAGCTTTTATTTTCTCGATATGGTTTACTTCTGTCATTTTGTTTAAAATTTTAAAACAAAAGTATTTGAACGTTAAAAGCTAGCTGTATGCTATTTACTGTTTTTTGTATCCTTTTTGACGCGGTTTTTGCCTTGTGTCTTCCTCTTTATATTGTTTATGTTGGTGCCAATTGCCGATTCTCTGGGTAAGGGATGGTAGTGGTAGCTTGTGGCTGTAGCCAATTAGCTGCACTTGCCCGAGGAGGCGACCAACGGAAGCCCCCAGCAGGGCTAGTAAAGCTATTGGATGCGGGCGCAACTATAAACGGATCAGCCCGGCCCTACACGCTGCTGCAACAAAGAGAAAGCAGCGTGTAGGGATACCCTAAAATAACCATGATTTAACTTTAGAAGCTTTTTTAGATATGGTCTGTGGATGTATTTTTGTGCTTTAAATGAAGTGCATGAAATCGATATATTTACTTACTGCATTATTTTTTGGCTTGATTTTGGGCTGTGGCACGCCTAAAAACCTTGCTGAGGTGCAACTGAAACGGGAACCTTATTTGCAAATGGCCTTTAAAGATCGTATAAGTGTGCTTTGGCAAACGGATATGGGAACAGATAGCGAATTGCGCTATGGGACTACCAAAGGGCTGGAAAATAGACGTATGGGGGTAGTGGAGAAGGACGGAAACATACATCGGCATGAGGTGCGTCTGCTGGGCTTGCAGCCAGGCACCAAATATTATTATGCGATTTATAGCAACGGCAAGCGTTTGGCTGGGGGCGATGCCTATTTTTTTAAAACGGAACCAGCAGATGCTTATGCGCCTTTTTCTTTTTTTGCCATGGGCGATATAGGGGAGCCAGTTGCGGATGGTGGTTTTCCGGAAGTGACTAGTTACCAAATTGCCAATAGGGAAGAAAAGGTAGATTTTGGCATTGGTTTGGGAGATATTATTTACCCAGATGGAGAGAGTAAATTTGCAGATGAATACTTGTTTAAACCGATGCAAGTGGTGTTGAAAAATACGCCTTTTTATCCTGCTTTGGGCAATCATGATTGGCATGTGAATCCGGATAAAAACTTTGTAAAGGAATGGCAATTGCCCAACAATGAGCATTATTATTCCTTTGATTATGCCAATGCGCATTTTATTGCCTTGGATACTCGAGAGGGGGATTTGTACGATGCGGAAGCACAGATTGCATGGTTTGAGGCCGATTTGAAAGCTGTCCAGGGAAAATACGATTGGATATTTGTGTATTTCCATCACAATGGGCGTACGTGTACTTATAAAGAAGACTATAAGGCGGTGATGGATTTGTATCCCTTGTTTGCCAAATACCAAGTGGATTTGGTGCTCAACGGACATGCGCATACCTATGAGCGTTTGCATCCGTTTGATGCCCAAGGGGAGGTGCTGGAAAAGTATAGAGGGAATACCGATACCTATCCTGCTATTGGCAATGGGTTTATACAGATTACCACCGGAGCTGGAGGAAAACTAAAGAGTGGTTGGGCCCCTGGTAAATGCGATGAGAATATCCAAGCAAAAGCGGCACATACTGGTCATTTTTCGGTTATAAAAATAGAAGGAAAGAAACTAGAATTTCAGGTGATTGCTTCTATGGGTGGCGCGGTATTGGATCGCTTTGTGATGGAAAAGTAGTAGGGACAAACGGCTGTTGATCTCTAGTTGGTATATTGGGGATGATTTGCTTTATAAATTGAATTTTGAATGTGCTTTTGCGTATGGTCTAATTATGAGAGCTTATAGATTGTAAGCATGTAAGATAGCTAAGATTGGACTAAGAAACCAAACGTTTTTCCATTTGACTTAGGGCTTCTAATAGACTTTCCATGCCCTCGAATAGTTCTATTTGCGGGTGTATATTTTGGCGGTCTACATACTGTAATTGTCTGCCTAATGCATAGAATTGGACATTGTTGTTTTGTAACAGTATAGAGCCTATTTGGTGTAAGTAGTCTTGTATTTTGTCTTCTTCTGGTTTTACCGTGAAATAGCTTAGAAAAATGATGTTTTTTTCTGGAATTAAAAAGGGTTTAAGGGCGCCTATGGGTATAGATGGTCCTAGCATAATGGTTTTATAGCCCAAATTTAGCAATTCGTACTGTAGATAGGTGATTCCCAAATCGTGTACTTCGTTGTCTGGCAAAAACAACACAAATTGGGTGTTTTCGTTTTGTGGGGGAATCAATTGTAATTCGTGAATTTTTAGCAGTAATTTTTGTTTAACCAATACACTAATAAAATGCTCATGTGCGGGAGAAATGGCATGGGTTTGCCATAAAAAACCAATATGTTTTAGAAAAGGAATATAATAGTCGAAAAATAAGTTTCGAAAATCGTGTTCGGAAACGATTTGTTGGTAGGTTTTTTCAAATAACGGAATATCGAAATACAACATGGCCGTTTTTAGTTGGTGCATATAATAGTCAAAAGGCTGCTCGTGGTTTTCTACCAAATTCTCCATGGCTTTTTGAAAGTCATCTTGACTGAGTTGGGCCACTTTGGAAATCTTCATGCCATTTTGGGTAAGTAGCACCACATTGAGTACTTTTTGTAGGCTTTCTAAGCTGTATACTCTTTGGTTTCCTTCGGTTCGATTTGGTGCAAATAAATTATATCGCTTTTCCCAAATACGTATGGTATGGGCTTTAATGCCCGAAAAATGTTCTAGGTCTTTGATGCTAAATGTCGATTGAATCGGATCCAAATATGCTTGTTTTAAAAATCAAATATAAAAAACCGCCGCGGAAACACAAGTCTACGGCGGTTAATAAACTAAAAAAAAGTCCTAGTGTAAATCGGGTAGTATCACTTTGTCTACTACATGAATTACACCATTTGCAGCCTGCACATCCACAACAATTATGTTGCCTGTACGGTTGTTTTTATCTTTGAATTTAGCCCCATCGCTGAGGTCTATGGTAAAACTGTCGCCCAGGGTGTTGATTGTCATTCCATCGGTAAGGGAACTAGACAATACATTGGCACCACCAACCACATGGGTGTTTAGGGTTGCCTCTAAGGTAGCAGTAGCAATATCGGCTAAATTAGTGGCATGAAGTTCGGTTAATAGGTCGCCAAAAGCATCGTTGGTTGGTGCAAATACGGTAAATGGAGCTGGGCTGGTTCCATTGGCAGTTTTTAAGGTGTTTACATAAGTAAAACTTGCCTCTCTTGTAAGTGCAGCAACTAAGGTGCTAAATGTAGCATCTGCCGTTGCAAAAGTTACTATAGTAGGCAAATCGATAACGGCATCTACTACATGTATTACGCCATTATCTACAATTACATCTGGTGTAACTACATTTGCCATGCCGTTAATTTTAACCCCATCGGATATATCGATATACATATCGATGGGGTTGTTGGTGCTTGCTTCTGTGCCAAGTGTTTTTACATAACCAGTGCTGAGGTTGTTGCTTTTGGCAACCCCAGATAGCACATGGTTGAGCAAAATAGCTTTTAAGGTTTCTGTTGGCACTGCTTCTAGGTTGGAAAAACCAGCGGCATTTAAAAATGTTGCGAAGCGATCGTTTGTTGGCGCAAACACCGTATAACTACTGTCTAAATCGTCTAATACATCGGTTAATTCAGCTTTGTCGAGGGCTGCTTTGAGGGAACTGAAGTCTGCGTTTTCAGATACGTATTTCGCAATAGAGACAGGTAGTTTAGGCAATATCACCTTGTCTATAACGTGTATGACACCATTTCCAGCTTGTACATCGGTAACTACGATATTCCCTTTTCTATCGTTCTGATCGATAAATTTGGCGCCATCGGTTAAATCTATAGTGAAGAAATCTCCTAAAGTATTAATTTTCATTCCATCACTAAGGGCTGTTGACAATACATTGGCATCACCTACTACATGTGAATTTAGAGTGGCCTCCAAAGTTTGGGTTGGAATGTCTCCCAAACCACTTGCTCCCAATTCGGTAAGTAAGGCGCCAAAGGCATCATTGGTGGGTGCAAATACGGTAAAAGGTGCTGGGGAGGTTCCGTTTGCAGTGCTCAAGGTGCTTACATAATTAAAACTGTCTTCGCGAGTAAGTGCAGAGACCAAAGTACTAAAAGTGGCATCTGCTGTTGCAAAAGTAACTACCGTTGGAATATCTATCACGCTATTTACTGCATGCACAATACCATTGTCTGCATCTATATCTGCCGTAGTTACTGTTGTAGTCCCATTTAGTTTTACGCCATCGGTAGTATTTACATACATATTGATGGCGTTGTCTGTACTAATTTCTTTAGCCAAGGTGCTAATATATCCTGTACTAAGAGCGTTGGAGGCTACGGTACCACTCACTACATGATTGAGCAATATTTGCTTTAAAGCAGCTGTAGGCACGGCTTCCAAATTGGCAAAGCCTTTATCTGCTAGAAATGTTGCAAAAGCGTCGTTTTTTGGAGCAAAGACAGTAAAATCTCCATTTTCGTCGGCTAGAGTAGCAGTGAGTTCTGCTTTGTCTAATGCTGCTTTTAAAGAACTGTAGTCCGCATTTTTACTTACAATATCTGCAATGGTATTTGTTCCAGCAGCATTGTTTTCTAAATCGAACAAAATTACTTTATCCAATACGTGAATTACACCATTTGCAGCCTGAACATCGGTAACAACAATGTTTCCTGTTCTGCCGTTTTTGTCGGTGAAAGTTGCACCACTGCCAAGGTTGATAGTAAAACTATCGCCGAGGGTGTTTACCGTCATCCCATCGCTAAGGCTTGTAGACAATACATTGGCTTCTCCTACAACATGGGAATTTAGAGTAGCTTCTAAGGTTTCGGTAGGAATGTCGGCCAAACTACTTACTTCCAATTCGGTAAGTAAGGCTGCAAAGGCATCGTTGGTAGGTGCAAATACCGTAAATGGTGCTGGACTAGTACCATTGGCGGTATTTAGTGTGGCTACATAAGAAAAACTACTTTCCCGTGTGAGAGCCGCTACTAAGGTGCTAAAAGTACTGTCTGCACTTGCAAAAGTTACCACGGTAGGAAGTCCTATAACTTTGTCCACAGCATGGATAACACCATTGTCTACCATATTGTCTGCACCAGTTACTTTGCTTGTGCCGTTTAGTTGTACCCCACTAGAAGTATTCACGTACATGTTAATAGGGTTTTGCGAACTACTTTCTTTGGCTAGTGTTTCGATATAGCCCGTGCTTAAAGCACTCGATTTTACCTCCCCAGAAACAACGTGATTCAAAAGAATTTCTTTGAGTAAGTTGGTTGGTACGTCTTCTAATGAGGAAAAACCATTATCGGATAAGAAAGCAGAAAAAGCGTCGTTGTTAGGTGCAAAAACGGTAAATTTTTCTGTTGCATCTAGAGTAGCAGTTAGCCCTGCTTTGTCTAAAGCCGCTTTTAGGTTGCTGTAATCGCTATTGTTAGCGACAAAATTTGCAATGGTGTTTGCCATTGGAGGGGTCGGTTGGTCATCGTCGTTATCGCAAGAAACTACGAACAAGGATACCAATAATAAGGTTGTGAATGTTGTGATTAACTTTTTCATAATGAGTGATTTATTTTACTAAACTATATTTTGTTTAAGTAAAATCAAAAAAAGTTAAACAAATTAACATAATTATAACAAATTTGTAGTATAAACCCTCTTTACTGTAGCTTATAAAACATAAAAAGTTTTTTAGTCTATATATTTGCGATTGTTTATCTCAAAAAACTAGATTATATACATATAATACGGTAAAAACACACTTCTCAAGGGAAATGTGTTTTTACCGTATTTTTTTTACAGAAAGTAGAGGCCAACGGCCGTCGGTTTCTAAGGTTTAAATGTTTTTATGCTTCTATAGCAGCTACCCCTGGCAGGGTTTTTCCTTCTAAGCTTTCCAGCATGGCACCGCCACCAGTAGATACATAACTTACCTGATCTTGAAGTTGAAATTGTTTTACAGCGGCTACGCTATCGCCACCTCCTACCAAGGAGAAAGCACCATTTTCTGTGGCTGTGCCTATAGCTTCTCCAATGGCTATGGTACCTTTAGAAAAATTTTCCATTTCAAACACGCCTACTGGTCCGTTCCATAGGATGGTTTTAGAGGCTAAAATGGCTTGTTGCATGGCTTCTATAGATGCTGGTCCAGCATCTAGTCCCATCCAACCATCTGGTATGGCATTTATGGCTGCGGTTTGGGTATTGGCATGGTTGTCGAAGGCGTCGGCTATGATGGCATCCGTTGGCAACACTACCTGTACACCTGCTGCTTCGGCCTTTTTGAGTATGTCTAGCGCCAAATCCATTTTGTCGTCTTCCACTAGAGAGTTCCCGATGTGTCCGCCTTGCGCTTTCACAAAAGTAAAGGTCATTCCACCACCAATAATTAGAATATCGATCTTGTCTAAGATATTGTCTATAATGGTTATTTTAGAAGATACTTTTGCGCCACCAAGTATTGCCGTAACTGGTTTTTCTCCAGTTTCCATAACTTTTTTAATACTGTTAATTTCTTGAGCAAGTAGGGTGCCAAAACACTTTCTTCCATCGAAGAATTGTGCTACTATAGTAGTAGACGCATGGGCGCGATGTGCAGTTCCAAAGGCATCGTTTATGTAAATATCGCCAAGTTTAGACAGTTGTTCGGCAAATGTCGTGTCTCCAGTTTTTTCTTCGGGATGAAAACGCAGATTTTCTAGCAATAGTATCTCGCCAGATTTTAGACTAGCAACTGCTTCTTCCACAGCACTTCCTACACAGTTTTCTACAAACTTTACTTGTACACCAAGCACTTCCGAAGCGGTATCTACAATATGTTTTAAAGACAATTCTGGTTTTACTTCTCCTTTTGGGCGCCCTAAATGACTCATGAGTACGGCACTTCCACCATCTTCCAA
>JAOXRU010000393.1 GCA_025800395.1 Flavobacteriaceae bacterium | reverse complement strand
AGCCGGCTCTGCGCGGTATTATACGCGGGGCCTTTGGTGCATTTTCCGTGTCATTTCTCCGCCGTTACGGGCCACGCGCGGACACAGACTGGCGGGCGACGTCAGCGCCGCCTACAGGTCAGTTGCCGTACTAGGCACTGTAACCCCGCTTTCCGGCACTAGTTTTCCGAATGCAGAGCTTACACCGTGGACGTTTCGCAAAACGCAATATTGGCGTAACGATCTTCAGACATGTGTGCTTGCGTCTGCCGCATTCATAATATTCTAGCACCAAAATTGGTTGTGGCATTTTTGGGTAGAAGTCTGGAAGATAAACTTTCAAGAGCTGGATATCTGACACATATAGGCATTTTTTCAAGAAATATAATGTTACGTTGCAAAACGCAATATAGCCGCAATGAACTTCAGACATAGGCGGTTGTGTATACTGCCAACAAAAACCTATAGCGCTAAAAATAGTTGTGGCATTTTGGGGTGAAATGTAAAATGATCATTTTCAAAGACGTGGACAAGTTATACATATACGTAAGATATTTTCTGAAAAAAAGTTTCATCGCAAAAGGTTTATTACCATATTGACTTGAGGTTACCTTTGCTTGTATCTATTGCAGCCAAAACATACCAATGGCAAAATAGCAGTGGTATTATTTTTTTAGTTCTTGACATTCATCAAGGAACTGAATGTCCGCCTCACAATGGTCATTGGCTCGTAACGTTTTACTAA
>JAOXRU010000365.1 GCA_025800395.1 Flavobacteriaceae bacterium | reverse complement strand
GCCGGAGACCCTTCGATCTTTGCAGTCTAGTTCTGAATTTACGAAAATGTTTTAAAGTCGCGTGCAAAGAGGGCTGTAAAAAAACGAGCGGAAAGTATGGAGAGAACAAAACGGCAAATATTGCAAAAGAAAAAAGTCTCCAACACGAAACATCGCCCTAAAACCAGATAAATTAAACTCGCCATACTGATCGGCTTTCAAATTAACCGAAAAAATATTGGAACCGGGACTGTGGACTACTGGCTATGGATTATGGATCAGGAACCACGGGCTGTATTTGGACAATATATAGCAGCATGAGTTTGTTTTTTTTTACATAATTGCAAAGCTAATAAACATACATTTGTATTTTTTCCATCTGTACCTAAATTTTCTTCAAGTTCTTCATATTGTAAATTCTCTGAAAATTACGAAAACACTTATTCAGTCCTAACAAAAATGAGGTATAAAAACAAAACCAGATGCAAGGCTGGCACAATGGCAAAAGAGCAGATTTATTAAATGGGCCAATAATCCGACTAACGAAATTAGGGGGCTACGCTATGGAAAAAAGGCACCCATGAGTACCCGCGCATGAGTAAAGGC
>JAOXRU010000334.1 GCA_025800395.1 Flavobacteriaceae bacterium | reverse complement strand
ATAAAAGGTTAGTTAAATTAGAATCTGTATAAATATAGATAACGTCAAATTCCGGACTTCCAGTTTTACTCTCTCTTTCCCACTGAAAGCGGATACTTGCCGGTTCTTCTTGGGCATTATTTGCTGGATTGGTAAGTGTTGCTTTATTTGGTGCTTCGGTATCAACGATAAAATCGCGTTTACTGAATAGGGTGTTTATGGTTGCAATTTGTCCACGCACTTCCCAACTATAGTTTCCATCTTCTAGAACTTTTTCTAGCGAATTAGATTTTAAGATGGTATCGAAAGTAGTTTGGTTTTCTTTTTGCAATCGGAAACGATATTCCAATGCATCCACCACGACTTCCCAAGAAAAATTAAGGGTTTTATTGTTGGTGTAAAAATTGTCTTTAGGCTCTACTAGTGTCACACTACTTTGCTCAAAATCTGTATTTTTTAAAACGATAAATCCATTGGTAGTATAGGCGGTGGCATAAGCACTGTTTAAAGCACGTACGCGCCACTCATAGGTATTAGGGGTTAAGATTTTGGAATAGCTGTTTTTCTCTGTTATGCTATCTATTAATATTTGGGCCGCATGCTCAAAATTAGGCGTTGCTAGTTGTATTTGATACAGGGATGCGTCTGCCACATATTCCCAATTAAAC
>JAOXRU010000400.1 GCA_025800395.1 Flavobacteriaceae bacterium | reverse complement strand
TACAGTAGTACCAACTAAAAGTATATTGGCTCCCAATATAGGCACGCCACCTTCATCGGTAACTACACCAGTTATTTCAACTTGTTGTGAATAAGCATTAAAGCCACAAAGAAACACTGCAATACTAAAAATAAAGTGTTTAAAGCTATTTTTCATTTGCGTTGTATTAAGTTAATTTGACCGAAAATACGCAATTCTATCAAAATTTTACCATATAAACAGCAAAAATTCGCAACAACAATCACAAAATCGCAATTTTGATCGCAAAGCCCCAGACCAAATAATGCAAATATGAGCATTAAACAATATCTCCAATATAATTAAAGCACCAACAAACTAGTAGAAAGGAAACACCAAAATACTGATATAATGTTTTTTAGCTCTATTCTAAGTAAAAAAATGATATGAAAGGCGATGTCTACTAGGTGCAAACCCGTAAAACCTCCAAAACCAGAATAAAATACCTACAAGATGGTTACTCCTTTTTCCTTATACACATCGAAAATATGATCGGTATTTTCTAAGTCGGTAATGATAAAATCAATCTCTTCAATATGGCATACCTTATGACGACATTCCGTATCTAGTTTGCTTTGGGCACAAAGTACCATGATTTTTTTGCTATTCTCAATCATGCTCTTTTTTATACGAGACACTTCCCAATCGGGCTCTGTAAGCCCATGCTTTAAATCCATACCTCCGGTTCCCATAAAACACACATCCGCTCGCAATTTAGATATAGCCGTAATCACGTCTAAACCAACGGTTACTTGCGCTGGTTTATTTAGTTTACCACCTATAAAAATAACTTCAATATTCGGATGTTTAGTCAATTCTAGAGCAATTGGAAGACTATAGGTGTATATGGTTGCATTGATAGTATCTGGTATAATTTTAGCCAATTGCAAATTGGTTGTACTACCACTCATTAGTACCACTTTACCATCTTTTATATGAGAAACCGCTTTTTGTGCAATTATTCTTTTCTCTTGAACGTCGTCTACGCTGCGTTCCGCATAAGAAGGGATATGCGTGTCTTGAATCAATAAAGCACCTCCATGAACTTTTTGGATTAAATTCTGAGCAGCCATTTCATTCAAATCTCTTCTAACCGTATCTTCAGAGACTTTTAAAAATTCACTTAATGCAGTAGAGAGCACCTTTTTCTCCTGCTGCAACTTTTTTAGTATCACTCGTTGTCGTTCTGCTTTAAGCATCTGTTAATTGTTTCGTTCTGCAAATAAAAGACATTCCTTTATTTGAACCAATTACATATAAATATATCAATAGTATCCTATTCCGGATGAATTACTTCTTTATAGGTATCAAAAAAATCTTCCATTTTCTCCATCTGTTCTTTCAAAAACAACATGGCATCTTGCCAAGTATTTTTGTTATGAATACACAACTGATCTTGTTCTACATAAATTCTGGATATCTCCTTTCCGTTTGGCAATATAAAACAATCTTCGTAAATAATCTCCGGATTATAATCTCTTATCAAAATGTTTTTCAAAGATTCTAAACGTTCAAAATAGGTGATCCTATGCTCTAGTCCTCCTTCTATGTCTAAACTTACTATTGCTTTCTTGGTATCAAAATAAAATTTAAATGCCACACCTTTAATACCTGTTTTGTACAAGAGCCATTTTTTTGGAAAAGATTTTCCAAAGGAAGTCCAAAAGAGTTCTCTCAACGCTCTCGATTCTTCTTTACTAAACATAATTATACAAAATAAGCGGTTAAGATTCCGGCAACAATCACTGCCAATTTCCCCACATTAAAACTGTGGTTTTCCGAACTTTCAAACAAAATGGTAGTAGATACATGCAACAAGATGCCAACTACTACGGCATTGATATTTTGAAAAATATGTGCATCTAAAGCCAATACTTCATGACAATAAGCCCCCAAAGGCGTCATCATGGCAAAAAGGCCTAAAAATAGCAAGATTACTTTATTTGAATAACCAGATTCTAAGAAAAAAGCGCTCAAGAACATGGCTATTGGTAATTTGTGAATTACTATCCCGTATACCATATGCTGATGATCGTGCATCGGAAACCCCTCTAGGAAGGAGTGTATACTTAAGGAAATAAACAATGTCCAAGGAAAGTTCTTATGCTGCTTATGCATATGTATATGCCCATGTTCTGCACCTTTGGAAAAATACTCTAAAACAATTTGCAATAAGATTCCGGCAATGATGAAAATACCAATATTACCATGATGATGTCCATACAGAACGGGCAGCATTTTTAGAATGGTAAGTGCCAACAAAAAAGCGCCACTAAAGGCCAAAAGCAACTTTAGGTTTTTCTTGTTCTTTAAAGGAATAAACCGAATAAAGGCAAATCCCAAGACTACTGATAAAATAGGTAAAATATAATTCATTTAGCTTTTCGTCTTAAGCGCAGCAAAATTAGTGTATTTTTGACACTTTATTTGATTTATGGGAAAGAACTATAAAATGGTAGCCAAAACCCTCTACGGTTTTGAAGATATCTTGGAAAAAGAAGTTCGTCAGCTTGGCGGAATGCATGTAAAAAAAGGCGTGCGTAGCGTTTCCTTTGAAGGAGATAAAGGTTTTATGTATAAAGCAAATTTATGTCTTCGCACGGCTATTAAGATCCTAAAGCCGATTCGTGAGTTCAAAGTTTTCAACGAACAAGATTTGTATGATCGCATATACGAAATAGCATGGGAAAATTATATGGACGCCAACCAAACTCTAGCTATACACGCCACGGTATTTTCCGATTATTTCAATCATGATAAATTTATAGCATTAAAATCAAAAGATGCGATTGTAGATCGCTTTAGAAATAGAACCGGTAATCGCCCCAATATTGATTTACGCTTTCCCGATTTGCAGATCCACATTCACATTCAAAGAAATCATTGTACGGTTTCACTAGATAGTTCTGGACGTTCTTTGCACCAAAGAGGATACAAAACTGCTACCAATATTGCGCCAATTAACGAAGTTTTAGCTGCCGGTATGATACTGCAGAGCGGTTGGGATGGCAAAGGAGACTTTATGGATCCCATGTGTGGAAGTGGTACTATACTCATAGAAGCGGCAATGATCGCATGTAATATACCACCAAATATTCACCGACCAGAGTTTGCCTTTGAAAAATGGAGAGACTACGACCAGGATCTTTTTGATCTTATCGTAGATAGTAGTTTAAACAAAACGCGTGAATTTCATTATACCATCTATGGAATAGATAAAGCACCATCTGCAGTACGAAAAGCATTAGACAATGTAAGAAATGCCAAACTAGAAGATTATATTCGCGTAGAGAAAGGCGATTTTTTCAAAAGTCAAAAACAAAACAAGGGCCCATTGCACATGGTTTGCAATCCTCCCTATGGCGAGAGATTGGCTATATTAGATATGGAAACTTTTTATGAAAATATTGGAAATACGCTAAAAAAGGCATACACCAATACCAATGCCTGGTTTTTAACTTCTAATATGGAAGCACTTAAACACGTGGGCTTACGTCCTAGTCGAAAGATAAAAATGTTTAATGGCCAGCTCGAAAGTCGCTTGGTAAATTATAAAATCTACGCAGGAAGCAAAAAAGCAAAATTTCAACAAGACAAATTGTAGTAGGACGACCAATTAGTTTCTAAAGGCTTGCATCGGATAAAACTTTTCCTTTTGACTAGATTCAAAAGTATAAAATTGCTAGTTGTTCTTAAAATAATAAGGTCGGTATTGGTAGGTTTCAAACAATTGTTCGAGTCGTTTTCCAATATGACGGGTCTTTTTTGTACTCATCATTTGGTGTTTCAGACGATGGTACCAACCCAAATCTAAGGCAAACAAAAGAGATTTTGACTCAGTCCGGTTGCGCAAACATTGCCTAATCAGCTTTGGTCGACAAACATACAAACCGGCAAAGGTCTCTTTTGGAGATATTTCCTTACAGCCTTGGGTTTCTTTTAGTAAAAGCAACAAAGATTGAAACAACATTCTATCGCCTGTACGACACACCTTTTGTTCTAAGCTTGCTAATGCTGGTTGCAGTTTTTGATGCACAAATTGCTTATCAAAATATGGCGAATCAAAGGAATCTTTATATATCTCCATGATACCTATTATCTGTTTATCCTTCATCTGCCCAAAACCCAAAACACTAATAGCCAACAAAATATAAACAATTTTCCTCATCTCTCTATCTTACTATGGTTACATGACCTATATATTCCCGTTTTTGCGATAAATCGTTTAATTTTAGGATATACCAATATTCACCAGAGGGTAGATCATTGTTGTGATAACTGCCGTCCCAAGTCTCTTTATTCTTTAGCGTTTTTAAAATTCTGCCATAACGATCAAAAATCAGCATTTCACTATTTAAAAAAGCATCGGCATATTTCGGACCAAATACATCGTTGATTCCATCTCCATTAGGACTAAAATGACTAGGGATTTCAATATCAAAAAATACAACTTCCACCGATATTTCTTCCTCACACCCCTTAGAATCTATCACTCGAATAACGTAGGTCCCAGAGCTTGCAAAAGGAAACTCGGGATTGGTGTGCACTTCTTCGCTATTTGCAAATCTATAAGTATAGGGCGGCACACCCCCTTTTGCTACTATTTTTACCATGTTGATAGTGGACAAATCGGCTTGAAGCGAAAGTGGTTGATAATTGTTTATGGAAAATTGTATAGGAGCAATCGGGCAGCCACCTCTATGCAAAACATGTATCGTATGCGCTCCATCCGATAAATTGAAAAATACAGCATCCGATTGTTGGACTTCACCAATTCTGTCTTTATCTAAGACATATATCATATCTTTTGCCTGTTTGGGATCTTTCAAAACAACCTCTACCCGGTTATACCATTCCACATTCGGTGCAAAACAATTATATTCAATTTTTTTATCCACACCAATAGACAAGTTTGATTCCTTCAAATATAGCAAAACCCTCGAAAGGCATCCATTACTATCTTCAACCTCTATCACATATTCGTTTTCATTATCTCCTTTCAAACCTTCAAAAACATGTTGGTTGCTTGTAATTCCGGTCAATTGTTCCAACAATTGATTGTTTTTTTGTAATTGCACTCGATATGGTCCTATTCCACCTTTAAAAGAAACTTCAATTTTTCCATCTTCTGCCAATTGGCATGTTTCCAATTGTTTTTTAACATCAAAAACCTCGAATTTGGTTCGAATGGGTAAGGGCAGAATCACATCAGCGCTACAGTCGTTCTTGTCATAAACTGCTATCCGGACTTCATTTACCGTATAACCGCCAAGTTCAAAACGAGTAACAGCATCTCTGGCTTGCAACAATATGTCGTCTGCTTTATCTATTGTACCTCTACTATCGTAAATAGCAAACGAATAGGGTGCTACACCACCACTTATCGCACCAGGATCCAATTGTAAAATGAGTCCAAAATTGTTGGCCGCATCACAATTTGAAAATTGCGTTGACATCAAATTAGGTGCATCCACCATGATATCCGAATTCATTGATATACGCACTGAATTTGTCCATTGCTGACAAGTTGTGCTAGGAAGTTGCGCTATATCTCTTCTTCGAAAATATGTCGGCGCATCAATTTGTATCATTTCTGGAAAAACAGAAGTAATGGCATTGGGTACCTCGGAAAAATGTATTCCATCTGTGCTCTTCTCCCATTGATAGATCAAGGTATATGCAGTATTGGATACCTCTGAAGCTTTTAAAATTTGAATACCAACGTTCTCTTCTTCACATAATAAAGGCCTATTGGTAGCGAGTATAGCTGGAGTCATCTCATACGCCTCTACTGTAACGGTAGACACATAGGGTCCGCACTTTTTCAAACCGGCAATACTCCATGTTTCCAATTTATAAGTGGTTGTTTCTGATAAAATCTGATTGGGAGGAAAAGCTGCACTGTTAGAAATACCACCCATGGCCTTATAATCTTCCCCTGCAGTTTTTTTCCACCATTGAAACTCATAATAATCCTCATCAGTCGGAGGTTCCACTACTTCAATATGTATACCCGCTTCTTTACAAAGAATGGTAGGTGCTTTAATTTGTACAGGATTTTGCACACTACTATACTGATACGCTACCATATTCGAAAATTGGGAACAAGATACCTCATCGATGATAGCTATTGTCTTTCTACGGATAAATATATCTTCTTCCAAAGTAAAACTCGTGGGTAAGACATCCGGATCATTTGCTCCTATTATATCGGCAAATTGTTTCCCATCCGTACTGCTTTGCCATTGATATTGAAGCTTCGCCATATGTAAAGCAGCTACTTCCTGATCGATTTGTATCTGCAAAGGCTCCATAGCACATACCACCTCCTTATCTTTGGGTATGGATATTTGACATGTTTTATCAAAAAATTCGGTATGTATGGTATACACATTGGAATGATATACACAACGCAGGCCTTTGCCCAATGCGTAAACTTCCCGATAAAACTGCATACTTTCTTTTTCTATTTCCACAGCAAGTTCCAAATTCGTTTCACCAGCTATAGGCACGAAGCCACTTAAATCTCCGCTTACACCAGTATCCTGAGTCAAGGGTCTTTGAAACCACTGAAACTGCAAAACAAATCCTACTGGCGCATTTAAAGCATTGTCTTTTGAACTTAGGTTCACCACTTTTTTCCCTTCATTCAAACAAACAAAATTGGTATCAGAAATGATATCCACATCTCCTAATAACTCAAAAATGGAGATTTTTATGGTATTAGAGGAAACCGTCAAACACACAGTACCATTATACATTAGCGTATCTACTCTTTTGAATTCTGTAGTTTCTTCTAAGAAAATGTTGTTGGGAAAACTTGCGGTATCTCCAATTTCCACAAAATTTGTGTCGCTTTCTTTCTTTTGCATCCAACGATAAGAAAACACCCCTCCATTTGATGTGGATTCCTCCTCCACCTCTATTTTTACTTGGTTTCTTTCACAAATTTTTTCGAACGAACTGGAAATTTGCGGCTCCTTCAATATTTCCAATGGATGCACGGTCACCTCCGTTTCCAATGGAGAACAAGATACGCCATCTATCACCGCCCAATCTACTCTTTTATATTGCGTAATACCCTGCAGTAATTGGCCACTGGGAAAAGTTTTTTTGGTAGCTCCAGGTATTTGTTGATAAACGCCTCCTACATCCTTTCTCCACCATTGATGATTTAGATTTCCATCCAACACTGCTGATTCTTGAATTATCTGCAATTGTATTTCACTTCCTTCACAAATTGGACTTGGTTTTTCAAATTGCAGTTTTTGGGTAAATCTATTTACTTTCACTTCTACACTATTGGAGGCTTTAAAACAGGAAACACCCTCCACTTCTATCAGATCCATTCTTCGAATAAACACATCTTGATTTACTGCAAAAGAACCGCTAGGGAATTTTGGAGAAGTGGCATTCGCTATATCGGTAAAATAAACATTATCTGTGGACTGCTGCCATTGAAATCTCGTATTCGAATCTGGCACGGCCAATGCTTCTGTCAACACATTTATATCTAAGGTTTGCGCTTTACAAACTATCTCAGGACCTTCTATTTGGGTATTTCCAATAAAAAAATCTGTTCTAAGGGTTAAAACATTGGAAAAATATTCACATTGTACGCTGCCTAGAGTCAATTGTAGTTTTCTTAGAAACTGCATACTTTCATTTTGAATTTGTACCGAATGATTTTGGGAGTTGGATTGGGGTATTTCAACAAAACCGGATAAATCATTTGGATCTAATGGCGCATCTTTTAAAGGCCGTTGGAGCCAATTAAATTCAATAACTGCAGCAGGAACATTGGTCTGTAGATTTTTATCTAAGCCCTCCAATACAATTGGGTCATTATTGTTCTCCAAACACACCCAATCCGCAGAAGCCCGAATATTTGCGTTTCCAGAAATCTGTAACAGATCCACATCTACCCGATTGGATTCTACAACAGTACATACGCCATCATCACTTACCAGACTATCTTCTCTATAAAAAGTAGTTTTTTCTGTAATACTCACCATAGTCGGAAAAGCTTTGGAGTTAGCAAATTGCACAAAATTACTATCCGAAGCTCCTTTGCGCATCCATCTATGGAATATCGGATGGTTTGCTAAGGATTCACTTTGTATATTTACAGACACAGCACCATTGGCACAAACTCCCGAGACCGCTTCTAATTTCGCTGTTTGGCTAAATTCTAATATATTGATTTTAAAGGCATGTTCTTCTTCACAATCCACACCTTTTTTGCTGTATACAAATATTTGCTGGCTACTATCTATCACATCTCCAGCTTTGTATTTTTTGCCTTTCCCCCCAGTTTTTTGAAAGTATTGGCCACCGACCAACAAAGGAGGTAAAGTATAACTTCCACAAACGGCAACATTCTCTGGTTTATCTATCAAATTTTGACATGGCAATAGCAAAACGGTATAGTCTAAGACATCATTTAAAACGATATCGGGCATAGTACCTTTGGCAGCCGATACTTCGCCCTGTACCCGAACTGGGGTAGCACTATTTTTTTTTCCTTTTATTTGAATGGTAATTTCTTTGACTTCACCAGCAGCAATATCTCCTATATTCCATTCTTTTTTGGCAAGATCATAAGCTCCTGCACTATTGTCGCTTACAAAATCAAAACTATTGGGTATGCCAAATGCGCATGTTACTTTTTCTGCTACATCATTAAAATGGTTGGTTACCTGCACTTTTAGTTCTATTATTTCTCCGGCATAAGCCACATCCTTGCTAATGGAGACTACCGTACGCAAATTTGCATTTTTGGGGCTCACCAAGAGGAGTTTGTCCGTATGCAATCCTTGGCTATAAATAATATCTCCAGTAAGCGGATCGATATCTGCTCCCATCAGATAAGGGGCTCCTTCAAAAAAAAGTGTTCTATTTCCTACTATTGGATTCCCATTTTCATCCACATCATAGACCCATACTGTTCCTTTTCCAAAATCTGCCAAGTGCAATTTATGTTTATCAAATCCGTAGCTACCTTTTTTGAGATAAATCATGGCTTCGGGACCAAAGTTTATAGAAGTCACTACTTTGGAAACACTAAAAAGATAATTTCCATTGGCATTTTTTTTACTATAATCCAAATCGTGCAAAAAAGACATACCAGAACTATTCCAGCTACAGATTTTCATGGCTCCCTCCCCTGGCATTCCTTCTGGGACAATTACCAAAGGTCCGGGCGAATTGGTTGTTTCTATACTAGGATCGGGTTTGTGCTCCCAATTGGGCAAAGATTTGACTTTGGTCCACTTTTTCGCCTTTTTATCTCCGAAATGAAACTCTCCTATATAGCCATTGGGCCAGGTGGTAATGAGCATTTTACCCGCATCTACATACACCAAGCCACCATCTATACTCGAATTTTCTGGATCTACTACATCAAATATTTTATTGGGTGTTCCAAGAGCTACTATTTGTTTACTGAGTGCATTGCGAACTAATGGCACTTCCAATAGGGCTCCCTCAGAGGTAATAGATCCAATGCCTAAGTAAATGGTATTGGGATCTCCTTTTTTAAATCGAACTAAGGCATAATTTTTCCCATAAGATGCTGGTATACTTCCTAGATCCTTTATTTGAAATAGATCTTTGTAATTCTCTCCGAATTTGATTTGTGAAAATAATACTGTAGGAATCCACATAAACAAAAAAACCCATATGGATAAGCCATTTATTTTTCTTTTCATAAAACATAGTTCTCAACCTACAAAAATTACAATTATCAAAAGAAATTTAATCGATTACTATTTCAGTGAAAGGTTTATATAGTTGGAATTCCTTTTTCTGTAGACAAACGGGAAAACAACCCTCTTTTTATTCTAGATCGATAGGTGGTCTCCAAGGGATATCCAACATAGAAATAAAACTGCGCTATCTAGCACCATTTCTAGTTCACCCCCCAATAAATAGCCTTTATTTCCTTTCTATTTCGGGATAAAAAGAAACCGTAGCTACCGCTTTGCTTGATTTTTCTTCTTTATATATAACTATATCCACATAAAACACCAGGTATCATTTGCGTAAAAGCCATGCGATCTCAATTTTGGATATCCATGTAAGCACTAGCAATCGACGGATTTGCAGAGACTATACCAATAAAAGAAGTTTGGTTTTATGGTTATTGTTTTCGTTTTTGAGTAAAGGCATAAAGTTTATTCACTATATACAAGCTCGCAATTGCTATGCCAATTCCCAACATAGAACCTACCAAGATATCCCTCACAAAGTGCTGTGACAAATACACTCTAGACATGCCAACCAAAATAGCCAAACTTAAATAAAGATATTGTGCACTGCTACTTTTGGCGAGCCATATGAGTAGGGTTGCGTAGACAAAAGCCGAGCAGGTATGTCCGGAGGGGAAAGAATTCCAAGTAGCCAAGCGCATACCATCTACCAAATGCAAGGTTTCTGCATACCTAAAAACCATGCCTGGTCTTGGTTCGAAGTCAAAAAGGTAGTGTTTGAACAAATAGGTTACCAAGCCAGTAAGCACTCCTGCGCCAACAAAATACCAAAAGACAGCCAGGCGTTTTCTCCACGCAAACAATACTGCCAAGATGGCAAACCAAGCGCCATCTCCCAGATGCGTAATATATTTGAAAAGCACATCTAGATAGGGATGGTGAAATCGATTGATCATCAAATAACTTTCACTTTTTCCAAAGAGGAACAGCAACAATCCTGATCCGATGAGAAACAGACCGTATATACCAATAATTGGTATCTTAAATTTTGTAAGAATCGGACGTATTTCCTGTATTATGAGATGAAACTGTTGCATCGAATCAAATATATATCTCATTGCTAATGATGCGCTAAAATAGGAGTTTTAATTGTATCGCATTTGATTTTGACGAAACTTTTAGGTTTGTTAACTTTGATCCCAGCTTGCATGGTATATGGCAAAATGCAACGGAATGACGGAGCGCAACTCCCTAATAAGCAAACTAATATAGATTAAAATGACTAAAAAAACCAAAAGCAACATCTATAATTTCCTCGTTTTTGTAATTCTATTCTTAGGGATTCGCTATTTATTGGCTTCATTTTTTGACATGCATTATATCGCTATGGTACTGATAGCTGCTTTTTCCACTACGGTTTTGGCTCCAAAGTTTGGCGTGATAAAAGTACAAGGAAAAGAGCGGATGTTTGTAAAGTGGTTTTTGTTTAAAGAGATCAAGGAGCTTTGAGTTGTAGGTGTCGGGACTGCCTTGATTCGCTCATTTATTTGTCTGCAATGGGGATTTAGTACGCTTTTACTTTTTTGTCTTTTACCAAGAGAGGTATGCGGTATGCCAGGGTATAATTGAAGGTCATTCCCCAATTAGATCCGTCGGTAATTTTTTGAAAACCGGGTATCCAGTTGTTTGGCAGGTTGTTGGTATCGTCTTGGTGTAAGAGGAAGTTGATTCGAATAGAAGCCCCCAGATACACATGGGTAAACAATTGCACTTTGGCCCCTACTATGGTTTCTATCCATCCGGCATTGAGGTTTTCTTGTTTTCCCAGGGCTTGGTTTCGATCTAGAGCCGTTTCTTCTTCTCTAAAATAGGTATTGTTGTTGAAGATACTATAGTCTAGTAATTCTTGGCTGTATTTGGTAACAGCATATCGGAATCCGAAATAGATATTGTGATCGGTACCGTGCGTATTGTCATAGGTATTGATGTCTACTCCAGCCCTTGCGAACCATCCTTTGGTCTGCATCTGGTATAGATCTTCATGTTTGTTTCGGTCTTCTGTTCCCACAGAAGCTGCGGCGTACCATTTTTTGCTAATTCTATAATCTGCTCCGAGTTCCAATCCGTTGTAACCATTTTCGAACAAAGATCTTGCGGGTTTGCTAAGGTCTATGGCTATTCGCAATCCGTATCTTTCTTTGATGGTAATGCTGTCTACTGATTTTTTTTCTTGGGCCATACCCACAGTAGCGACTGCTAGGATGAGGTATTTAATGATAGATTTTGACATGGGTATTGGGTTTGGCGTCTACAGTATTGTTGATCACTTCTAGATCTTTGATCCATTTTTCTGGGGCGCTTGTAAAAGGTATATCTAGGGAGAGGAAATTGGCAACATATCCGCAAGCTCTAGACACATATACATCTTTGACGGCATACTGAACAGCAATGAGGTTGTTGTTTTCTGGTAATGTAGGGTCGTTGCTTCCGAGGTTTATTATAAAATCGAAATTGGTGTTTTGGGTGGTAGTATTGAGTGGAATAGCTATAGAGTCGGTGGTAGCAGATAGGAGCAACTGGGATTTGGTGCTTGCTTTTACCGAAAGATTTTCCACTTGTTTTTTGTTGTCCTTGTTGTCGATATCATGAAAGGTGATGATCATCATTGGGGTATTTCCATCCACACAGATATCGTCTTTTTCGCATGCCCAAAACAACATACCCAAGCAGCAGAGTGCTATGCTAGCGCGCTTCATTTTTTTCATCTTTGTCATCGTTTTACCAAAAGTACAACATTTTCTACATGGTGCGTTTGCGGGAACATATCTACTGCCCTACTTTTTGCCACTTTATAATGTGCATCCATGAGTGCGAGGTCTCTTGCTTGGGTTGCACTATTGCAACTTACATAAACTATTCTATCTGGGGCAATATTTAATATTTGTTTAACCACATCGGCATGCATTCCATCTCTAGGCGGGTCGGTGATGATGACTTCTGGTCTACCATGCGCTGCTATAAACTGTGCATTGAAGACTTTTTTCATATCACCGGCAAAGAAATCGGTATTCTCTATACGATTTCGTTTGGCATTTTGTTTGGCATCCTCTATGGCTTCTGGTACGGCCTCTACTCCGATTACTTTTTTGGCATTTTTGGCCACGAATTGGGCTATGGTGCCTGTACCTGTATATAAGTCATATACGAGTTCTTCTCCAGTGAGGTTTGCAAACTCACGGGTAAGCTTATAGAGTTCGTATGCTTGGGCGGAATTGGTTTGATAGAAAGATTTCGCATTGATTTTGAAGTGCAGGCCTTCCATTTCTTCCATGATATGATCTTTGCCAGCGAAGCATATAACTTCTTGGTCGTATATGGTATCGTTTCCTTTTTGGTTGATCACATATTGTAGGGAGCTAATTTGCGGAAAGCGCTTTTTTAGAAACTCCATCACTTTCTTTATCTGCAGTTGGTTGTTCTCAAAGAATTGTACCACTACCATGATATCCCCAGTAGATGCGGTACGAATCATAAGGGTGCGCAGGAGCCCTTGTTGCTCTCTTGGGTCGAAGAAAGGGAGATTTTCTTGATCTGCAAAGGCTTTGAGCTGGGTTCGGATATCGTTGGATGGATCTTCTTGGAGGTGGCATTTTTGGATATCGAGTATTTTGTCCCACATACCTGGGATGTGAAACCCTAGTGCGTTTCTACTACCGAGGTCTTTGTTGGGGTCTTCTACTTCTTCTTGGGTGAGCCAACGTCTATTGGAGAAGGAGAATTCCATTTTGTTGCGATACATCAATTGGTTTTGGCTTCCTAGGATGGGTTGTAGGTCTTGTATTGCTACTTTTCCCAGTCTTTGGAGGTTGTTTGCCACTTCTTGCTGTTTGTACTCCAACTGGTATGCGTATGCCATATGCTGCCATTTGCAACCACCGCATACTCCAAAATGTTGGCAAACTGGCTGGGTACGTTTTTTGCTTAGCTGGTGGAAGTGTACTGCTTTGCCTTCGTAGTAGGCTTTGCGTTTTTTGTAGGTTTGTATATCTACCACATCCCCTGGTATGGCATTGGCAAGAAAAATAACGCGACCATCTGGTGCTTTGGCTACTGATTTTCCTTTGGCCCCTGCATCTATAACAGTTACTTCTTTAAACAGTTGTTTTCTCTTCTTTCTGGACATGTGGCAAAAGTAAAAATATTTTGAATTTTGTTGGTGGAAAATAAAATTAAATTCTCTTGTGTTTTGCCTAGGAAAGGTTTGTATTTTTTTGTAATTTATTGTGCGTTTTGACACGTATTAACTTCCTAAATTAAAAGCATATGAAAACAGATCGATCGGACTTACACGCTTTATTAGAGAAACATATGGACAAAGACCAGCAGTTGGTTTATAAGCAATTGGAGGAGCCCAATGTATGGCAGCAATACATTGGTTTGTTTCGGGGTAAAAACAAATGGTTGATGCTGTACGCCAATTTTTGGGTTTTTTTGGGTTTGGGTTTGTTTACCTATAGTCTGGTACAGTTTTTTTTGGTAACGGATACCAAGGATTTGCTTCTTTGGGGATTATCTAGTTTGCTATGGATTTTTTTGGTAGCTTTTGTAAAGTTGTATATGTGGTTGCAGATGGACAAGAACCATATATTGGGTAGGCTTCGTCAGCTGGAAATACAGTTGACTTTGTTGCTAGAAGAGGAGCTATCGGACTAAGCTTGAGGTGGTATGATATGGTTTTGCATGAGGGATAGTAGCGGCAGCTTTTTGCCGCTGCGCCCTAGCTGCACTTGCCCGAGGCTGCGACCGCAGGAAGCACCCGGCAGGGCTAGTAAAGCTTGGGTGCAGGGGTAAAAACTATAGCGGATAGCCCGACCCTCCGTAGCTTTCTAGATGGTAGGCAATATAGAGTGAAAGATTGGGTAGGGGTTAGAAAACTTGAAGTGAATCCAATACGAAGGAGGGGCATGCCCTAGGGGAAATAATTGTTTCTTTGTTGTTTTTTATTATTTTTGTGCTTCACTCCAGGGATGATTTCTCTCCCACGCTGAATTTTTGAACCTAAAGAAGCATGGACTTCGCACTACAAGGAGGTTTGAGGGGATAAAGGTAGAGAAGGAATAAACGAAGTTTATTTATTTTTTATTAAAGTATTACTTATGTCAGTTACACAAAGACTAACGAGTGCGGATGCTATTGCACTGGAAGACAAGCATGGCGCACACAATTATCATCCGCTACCTGTGGTGTTGCACAGCGGCGAGGGGGTGCATGTATGGGATGTAGAGGGGAAGCAGTATTATGATTTTCTTTCTGCATATTCGGCTGTAAATCAGGGTCATTGTCATCCTAAGATAGTAGGTGCGATGACTGCTCAGGCGGAGCGTCTAACGCTTACTTCTCGTGCTTTTTACAATGATGTATTGGGTAGGTATGCGCAGTTTGCTACCTCTTATTTTGGATTTGACAAGCTATTGCCGATGAATACTGGTGCTGAGGCGGTAGAGACGGCTTTGAAGCTATGTCGCAAGTGGGCATATGAGAAGAAGGGTATATCGGAGAATGCTGCGGAGATCGTGGTATGTGAGAACAATTTTCATGGTCGTACGACTACGATTATTTCGTTTAGTAACGATGCTGTAGCGCGGGCGAATTTTGGTCCGTATACCGCTGGTTTTATAAAGATAGCGTATGACAATCTGGAAGCTTTGGAGGCTGCCTTGTCGAATAATCCGAATGTGGCTGGTTTTTTGGTAGAGCCGATACAAGGAGAAGCTGGTGTGTATGTACCTAGCGCGGGCTATTTGTCTGCTGCTAAGGCTTTGTGTGAGAAATACAATGTATTGTTTATAGCCGATGAGGTACAGACTGGTATTGCCCGCACTGGGAAGCTGTTGGCTGTGGATCATGAGGGTGTAAAGCCAGATGTATTGATACTCGGTAAGGCTTTGTCTGGTGGTGCTTATCCGGTATCTGCGGTATTGGCCAATGATGTGGTGATGGATGTGATACGCCCTGGCAATCATGGGAGTACTTTTGGTGGCAATCCGGTGGCTGCTGCGGTGGCTATAGCTGCATTGGAGGTAGTAGAGGAAGAGAAGCTGGCTGAGAATGCGGAGCGATTGGGTATCCTCTTTCGCGATCGATTGCAGGCCTATGTGGATAAGAGCGAACTGGTAAGTCTGGTGCGTGGTAAGGGCTTGTTGAACGCTATAGTGATAAATGATAGTGAGGATAGTGATACGGCATGGAATATATGTATGGCATTGCGGGATAATGGATTGTTGGCCAAGCCGACTCATGGGAATATCATTCGTTTTGCGCCACCGCTGGTGATGACGGAAGCGCAATTGCTAGATTGTGTGGCTATCATCATCAAGACATTGGAGGGTTTTGAATAATTTTTCTTCTATTCTATAATATATAAGCGGCTTGGAAAGGGGTCGCTTTTTTTTTGTTGTTTTTTTGTTGGTTGTGGTTGGTGTGGTTGGTGTGGTTGTGATTGTGGTTGTGATTGTGGTTGTGATTGTGGTTGTGGTTGTGGTTGTGGTTGTGGTTGTGGTTGTGGTTGTGGTTGTGGTTGTGGTTGTGGTTGTGGTTGTGGTTGGTGTATAGACGAACGGCCGTTCGTCTCTACGGGTTTGCCAATAACGATCTGTGAAATGCCGCCTTGTTTTGAAATGCAAAAGGCATGCCTTTTGCTTGTACAAAATGGTTTTATAGATTTTTTTGAAAATGGGGAAAGGCATGCTTTCTTTTTTAAAAGTCGTTTAGGAATTTTTTGATGCTTGCCAATTGTACTGGGCTACAATAAGGATATGCGTCGGGTTTTGCGTATGCGGTAGCGGCATATTGGTATTGTAGGAAAAACTGTTTTGGTTTTCCCAGACAAAGTAGTAGTTGTTCCCTACCCAATTGTTTTTCGATCAGAAAAGCCATTTTGTGCCCTATTTCATGATAGAGATTGGGTCCTTGCTTGGGTTGTAACAAATCGATAAGGCTTTGGGCATTGGTGGGATTTTGGGTGTAATTCCATAGTTGATTTTGAAACTTTTTCATCGTGGGTACAAAAGGCATGTATCTGCTAGCTTGTTTGGGATTTTGGTGCAGATAATGCTCTAGGTCGTAGGCCAAGGCTCCTACCCTTTCTGCTATACCTTCGGTCTCTAGCCAGTATAAGGCTTGGCAAAGTTTTGGCTGTCTGTCGAAACAGCTTTCGGCCAGATGGTTGTAGTCTGCACGAAAGAAATGATGCACTTCATGTGCAATCCAAGGTTCGAGGTATTTTTTGATATTGGCAGGAGTGGTAGGCTGAAAATTATCTATAAACACCCCGGCAGCCGATGCACTACCTTGTTTGATTCCCAGCAAGAAATAGATTGGGATAGCTCTTGGCTTGGGCTTTTGCGGCAAATAGGCCAATAAGCGTTGCATGACGGTATTGGTATTGAGATGGGTTCGCACCATATGGATATAGGGTGCAATCTGTGCTTTGTTGTTTTTCATTTTTTGAAAATATCTCCATATCCATTGGTGTTTTTTATGCTCTGGCTGTAGCGGATACTGCTCTGGTAAAAAACAAGCAAGGAGCATTTTTTGGTACAAATCCTTGTTGTATTGCTTTCCCCAATTGTTTTTTAAATACACAAATAATTGGGTGTAGGCAGGTAGTTCCAAGAGGTCATATATCTGGGAAGGCTGGGGTGTATCTGTTTGGCACAATTCTAGAAAAGCTTCGGCAGCAGTAAAGTCGAGCTCTACCGAGGAGGTAGGCTGGGTGCTTTGGGCGGATACCAAAAAGCTCTGGCACAACAGCAAGAAACAAGCCAATGGTAGTGATGGGATTTTTTTGAAAAAAGGGGTCATATCGGGTATGGTTATTCTTTATAATATAAAAAGAGCATGCCTTTGGCCGATTGTTACAGATTAGGCAGCAAAAAAAGCAAATGATAAATCAATTTATCAACTACAAAACAGTAAGGGCGTATTGCTATACGCCCCTACCCAAAAATTAGTGTTTAGACTTGTAGCACAATATGGATATGCTAATATTCTTTTGGTGCAAATGATAATTAAAATCAAATTACCTACTACAAAACAGCAAGGGCGTATTGCTATACGCCCCTACATTGGAACCTTTTTTTTAAATGCAAAAGGTATGTCTTTCTTTTTTTGTTGTTGGTTGTTGGGATCATTGGATGTATAGGATATTGCAGGTTTGTTCAAAACGGGCGTATTGCTATACGCCCCTACCTAAAAATTAGTGTTTAGAATTGTTGCCCAATATGGATATGCTAATATTCTTTTGGTGCAAATGATAATTAAAATCAAATTACCTACTACAAAACAGTAAGGGCGTATTGCTATACGCCCCTACCCAAAAATTAGTGTTTAGACTTGTAGCACAATATGGATATGCTAATATTCTTTTGGTGCAAATGATAATTAA
>JAOXRU010000399.1 GCA_025800395.1 Flavobacteriaceae bacterium | reverse complement strand
TTCCGATCTTATTAATTAAATTTTAGATATATATGCTTCGGAGGTAAAATCTCTCTTCAGCTTAGTCAATTTATTAGCAATGCTCGCATCGAATTGCAAGTCTCCTACACGCAGGATAAACCCACCTAAAATGCTTTCATCGATTTGGTTTTTGATACTTACATCTTTACCAGTAATATTCTTCACTTTTTCTAGAAGTTTTTTCTCCAAATCGTTGGATAAAGGTACTGCGGTAGTAACTACTGCCGTATCCTTTCCTTTTAATTCTTGGTTGAGGATGCGGTATTTCATCGCTACCTCTCCCAACTCATTGATACGTTTGTTTGCAATAAGCAATCCTATAAGTCCTTTGGTAATTTCTTGGGTGTTTGCAAAGATTTTCTTCAATGCATTCTTCTTTTCTTCTCCTTTAATTACAGGACTATTTAGTACATTTTGCAGATCGGTACTTTCCGCCAAAGTGTTTTGGATGGTAAGCATATCTGTTTCTACCTGGTCGTTTAGTTTTTGTTCTAAAGCCAGATTTAATGTTGCTTTCGCATAACGTATTGCTGCTCTCGATGCTGCCATACTCTATCTTATTTTAAAGTAACATCGGCCAACATATCTTCAACCAACTTTAGTTGTTTGTCTTTGTTTGCCAATTCTTCTTTTACTACTTTTTCGGCAATATCTATAGATAAACCAGCTACTTGGTTTTTAATATCTGCCAATGCAGCTTGTTTTTCGCTTTCTATAGTTGCTTGTGCTTGTTTAATGGTTTTGTCGGCTTCTGCTTGCGCTTGCTCTTTGGCATCGGCAATCATTTTGTCCTTCATCTCGCGAGCTTCTTTCATCATCGCTTCTCTTTCAGCTCTTGCTTCTTTCAACAACTTCTCGTTGTCTGCTTGCAAGTTTTGCATATCTTTCTTAGCGTTCTCTGCTGCTTCTAAAGCGTC
>JAOXRU010000277.1 GCA_025800395.1 Flavobacteriaceae bacterium | reverse complement strand
TAATCGTGTATCTGGTAGATGGGGAAGAGGCAGTAGCAAATACCAGCGAAACCGCACGCTATTGGAAGGATATACAGGAGCGTTATCCGAATACACAGCTGCTTATGCTCATTAATAAAATAGATACCTTACCAAAAGCATCCATAGCGCAATTGCAACAAAGGTATCCGCAAGCCCTTTATATTGCTGCCAAAACCAAAACAGGAATCGATAGTTTACAGCAACAACTCTTGCAATTGGTTGCCAAAGGAAACCTGAGTAATAACGAAACCATTGTGAGCAATTCGCGACATTTCGAAGCCCTACAGCTTGCTTATAAAAGTATACAAGCGGTAAAAGAAGGGGTGGATGCCGAACTTTCTACCGACTTGCTCGCCATAGATCTGCACGAATGTCTCCGACAACTTGGTGTACTTACCGGAGAATTTGATGTGGATAAAGATATATTGGGGAATATATTTTCTAATTTCTGTATTGGGAAATAAACTATTAAAATATATCAAATAGAGATTTAAAATGGGCAGTAGATCGAGAGATTTTAGTTAAATCTGGCGATAAAAGACTAACAAAATACCAATATAAATAATGCATCAATTATATAGTGGACAAAAAGATAATGAAATCATTCA
>JAOXRU010000274.1 GCA_025800395.1 Flavobacteriaceae bacterium | reverse complement strand
TTTTGGCGAAGTTCGTTGGCCAGTTCCTTTGCTTTTTCTGGGTACTGCAAGAGAATACCAAGATCCTGGAGTAGCACAAACATATCTTCTATGGTATTTATGTCGGATACATAAACAGGGGCAATACCTTCTAGTTTGCTTACCATTTCTTGGGTGTTTTCTTCTTTGTTTGCCAATATAATATTGGGTTGTAGGGCGGCTATTTTGTCTAGATGTACCTGCTTGGTGCCCCCAACTATGGCCTTGGTTTTTTTTAAATGGGCGGGAGCAATGCAAAACTTGGTTATGCCCAATAGCTGTGCCTCCAAACCCAAACCTACCACAAGTTCGCTAAGGCTGGGCACTAAAGAAACAATACGTAAGGGTGCCTTCGGAATGGCTACTACTCTTTCAAGTGGGTCTAAAAGATGCTTTTTCATGAGGTAACAAAACTAGCGAATTTTCAAATAGAATTTTCCCCTTACTAAAAACGTTTTAAAGAAGAAGCTTTTTATGGGCGACGGAAGGAGAGATGTTGCCATTAGCCATGGTATAGCTATAACCACATAAAATAATAGGTATCTTTTTACGCTTAAATCTACTATGTCGTTTTATATTAATTTAGCTATGCTTGTTTTGCAGGCTTTTTAGTTCTTTTGCCATTTGTAGTTGTAACTTTTCTGCTGATGCGGCTGCCGCTTCTGCAAAGTTTTTGCCATTGCTGGCATAAATAATGCCACGGGAAGAGTTAATAAGTAGTCCAACTTGGGCATTCATGCCGTGTTTACACACCTCACTTAAGTTACCTCCTTGTGCGCCTACCCCTGGTACCAGTAAAAAGCTATCTGGAACAATTTTTCTAATGTCGCTTAGGTAGGTTGCTTTGGTAGCACCTACTACATACATTAGTTGTTGCGCATTTTTCCAGCTACGCGACACCTCTAGTACCTGCATATAAAGTGGTTTACCATCTAGTTCTTTTGTTTGTAAGTCAAAAGCTCCTTGGTTAGAAGTAAGCGCAAGCAAAATAGTGTGTTTGTTTGTATAGGCCAAAAACGGTTCTACCGAATCTTTGCCCATATAGGGAGCCACGGTAATACTATCGAAACCCAAATCTTCAAATACCGCTTTGGCATACATAGCGGAAGTATTGCCAATATCGCCACGTTTGGCATCGGCTATCGTATATATTTCTGGGTGCTTTTCGTTTAAGTAATCAATGGTTTTTTTGAGAGACTGCCAACCAGCAATACCATAGGCCTCGTAAAAGGCGGTATTGGGTTTGTATGCCACCGCTACATGATGGGTAGCATCTATAATAGCTTTGTTAAAGGCAAAAATAGGGTCGCTTTCTTATAGTAAATGAGACGGTATTTTTTGCAAATCTACATCTAGTCCAATGCACAAAAACGATTGTTTGCGCTTTATTTCCGTCAGGAGGGTTTTGGTATCCATAGTTGTTTTAGAAAATTTCGTTGGCCTCCTTTAGTTTTTCTGTGTTTTCGGCAAGCATTAGCTCATCTATAATTTTTTGTATATCGCCA
>JAOXRU010000267.1 GCA_025800395.1 Flavobacteriaceae bacterium | reverse complement strand
TTTATTGTACTTGTCCTGTTTGTGGAATAAAGAAAGTCAGATATGTGAAAAGTAGTTCATCAGGAAAAAAAAATCCTGAAGGGTGATGGAATAATGACGGATGTTGGTGGAATAGCGGCAGATGCGTTGTATCACCATGGAATTCCTTGGTTGGCAAAGAAAACTGTTGAAATGGGTCGTTATGGTGCTAGTGAATTATTGAGAAATCCCAATCTTCAAAAGAAAGCTGTAGATTATGGAATGAAAAAACTTACACCATTCGTTTATGATACTGCTGGAAAAGCATTGGATCAGTTATCCACCAAAGTAAGACCTAATAAGAAATATAAAACTGATAGAAAGGATTTGGATGGAAGTGGTGTCATAGATAGTTTGTTGACTTCTGGTGTCAAAGGTAGTCCTTGGCAAGTAGATTTGAAAAAAGGTATTAATTTGATTACTGATCCTGAATTATGGACTCCAGTCAATAAAATGCCTGTGGCTGATGCTAAAAAACTTGTTCAATATTACAAAGATCAATATCAAGAAGCCAAAAAGAGAGGATATACCAAATCATATAACACTTTTGTAAAAGAAATGGGTTGGGGAAAAGGACTTGATATTCATAAATGGATTGGTAAATTACCAAAACCCAAAGCTGGTTGGACGCCAAGTAATTACAAATATATGGGTCCTTTTAATCCACTTGACAAACAATTGGAATATGACCCAAAAACTGGTGAAGTTTTAAAATGGAAAGTAATGCCAAAAAATAAAGTAGATGAAATTGCTGCTTATCATGATATTTGTTATGATATGGGAAAAGATGAAGGTGAATGTGATAGAGAAATGGTAAAATCACTTGATCAGATTCCTTATGGTACAATGCCAAAATGGGGATCAACTGCAAGATTTTTGATTAATACAAAACAAAAAATGTGTCTTGGTGTGAATTCAAAAAACGTGAATCGGCGTTGAGAAGTGATTGGTCTCAACAATTAGCCGAAGAACTTCACAAACCAATCACAAGAAATTTCAAAAAAAGAAGAGTAATATCGAAAGGAATCGACAAAATTTGGGCTGCTGATTTGGTAGAAATGCAAAA
>JAOXRU010000234.1 GCA_025800395.1 Flavobacteriaceae bacterium | reverse complement strand
TGGAAGATGAAATGTCCTTTCAAAATGGTCCCTTCTTTGGGGACATGTTAATTTTCGCGGAAACATATCTCATTTGAAAGACATGTCGTTCCAATGCGTGAAGCTACCTGTATTGACATGGCATTGTTCGAAATCTCTTCCAGATCTTTGTTGCTACCCCCCATAGGATCCATTGGAATGGTATATTTACCTACATTTACCATAAATTTATGATAAATGTAGGTAAATATTCCCTACATGGAGCTTGTTGCTACCCCTGAAACGAGTTTCAACCTCACCCAGTTTGAGCAGTCTGATTTACTAGTGCCGTAGTTTCCGAATCACACTTTTTTTTGCTGTAGAAAAAATAATTGACTCATGGGATTGATTGGATTGGGTGTATCCCAGTCCCACAAATAGACAACAATTAATCTTTGGATTTGTAGGCCCCAAGGTTCCCTGCTAGTCTATAGCACCATCAAAAAGAGGAAACAATAGGTTATCTTTAAAGGCGAGATTATTTTTTTTAATAAGTTGCGCGTACCTACCATAATTATATTTTAAAGTAAGCAAATCGATATCACATTTGCTGCTACCTCCTTTTTTTAGAAAACGCCTGCAGCCATCAGGCTTAAGGGAGGGGGAAGCAAAAACAAGAGAAAGCGTTATTTTTTTCAAAGTGGGGGAGAGAGTAAAGAGGGCTCATTATAGCAGGATATTTTGCGTTTCAACATGGGTTGGGCTCAGGGGGTGGGGTG
>JAOXRU010000214.1 GCA_025800395.1 Flavobacteriaceae bacterium | reverse complement strand
GATTTCTGGTGCGATTTTTTGTGCATCGGTTTGTGATTTCTGGTGCGATTTTTTGTGCATCGGTTTGTGATTTCTGGTGCGATTTTTTGTGCATCGGTTTGTGATTTCTGGTGCGATCTTTTGTGCATCGGTTTGTGCTTTCTGGTGCGATTTTTCGCGCATCGGTTTGTGATTTCTGGTGCGATTTTTAGTGCATCGGTTTGTGCTTTCTGGTGCGATTTTTTTCCGACCGCATGTTGCCCGGTGGGCACCCGAGCGGCGGCAGGCCAGCCAACTCACAAAAACCTGGTGCAAGTTTTTGTGCATCGGTTGGTGCTTTTTTCTGATGACTTTTGATGACTTTAGTAGTGTCCCAGTATTGCCTGATCATTTTCATCAAAGCATTCAGTCTTCTGTGTGTCTCTCTGGTGGGTCGGCTCTGACCTCGCTGATTCCCGGTGCGATTTGTTGTGCATCGGTTTGTGATTTCTGGTGCGATTTGTTGTGCATCGGTTTGTGATTTCTGGTGCGATTTTTCGTGCATCGGTTTGTGATTTCTGGTGCGATTTTTAGTGCATCGGTTTGTGCTTTCTGGTGCGATTTTTCGTGCATCATTTGTGGTTTCTGGTGCGATTTTTGGTGCATCGGTTTGTGATTTCTAGTGCGATTTTTAGTGCGTTGGTTTGTGCTTTCTGGTGCGATTTTTTCTGCATCGGTTTGTGCTTTCTGGTGCGATTTTTTGTGCATCGGTTTGTGCTCTTCTTGGTCCGATTTTTTGTGCTTGTCCTAGTACTTTGTTTTACTTAAAGCATTTGTGAAGAACGAAACTATGCCGAATTTTTTAACTTAGGGTTTAGGGTTTAGGGTTTAGGATAGTTTTAATTTTATTTTATTCTTTAAGTTTTTTCAAGTTGCCTTTGCTTCGCATGTGTCTCATGTTTTATGATCTACTGGGCAAGTGGAACTGAATGTATTATAAAAAACTATGGGCTATGGGCACATGTTTTCTCACTGTTCCGAATTTATGCTGCTGCTATGATTGCACCCTCCTGCAGCCAGTGGCACCACATGGGCCATTGAGCATCAGGCAGATGCTTGTGAATGAAAAAACTGAAAACATACAGATTGAAATTGCTGTGGTTTCCTTTTGTAAATTTCAAGGCTGTAGATCTGAAGCATGCAAGTACATACAGAATCAATCCGGTGCGGATCTCAAAAACAAAACTTTGAGGCTTATGTCGTCCAGAAGAAACTGTCAGCGTTTGCTTTCCAAGGAAAGCCATTCTATCGAAGTCCAATGCTATTAATACCAACCTTCCTAATCATGTTCTCTTCTGCCTTTCACAATGACTCCTGACTCCTGACAATTTTCAATAAGGGAGGTAACAACATTTGCAAGGTAGGCGTGCAAGGGCCTGGTGGCTTGGGGCTGGTGGTGGCTTTGGGGAGGTGTTGGGTTGGCTTTGGTTTTGGTTGCTGGCCTGGATGGCAGTTGCTTGATGTTGCTTTAGGTCGCGTTGCCATAAAGGTGATTGGTTGGGAATTGCCCCTGGTGCACGGTGTATGGAGATGGATGAAATGGCCAAAACCTGGTGCAATTTTTTTATAAGAGCATACATAAAAATCGATTATTATACTGTTACTGTGGGGGGGCCGAGTCCAAGGTATACATACCAGTCCATGGATCCTACGGGGTTGTAATATGGTAAATTTATGGTAAATATCGCATGATTTTGCAAAATTTTGATAGATGTTAGGTGGTGCAGCAGTTCTGAGTTACAGTATCACAAGAGATGTTTTGAGTTACATACCCAAGAAGACCTGCAAACCAAACAGTTCATTTATATACTTTTAAAAAAAGTAGTTGATGTAAAATTCCAGCAGTAGCCTTCCGGGATGTATCTCAAACATCATCCGGTATTCCTCTAAAGGAATATGTACATACTTGGTGCAAAACAAGATTAAGTTGCCTTATATCTGCCTAGAAACACCGTTGCTGCAATGAAGTGGAGTCTTTGTAGAGCGTCATACAAATTGCATCCAGCGATTTCTTAAGGGGGGGTGGTGAATCCCTAATCTTCTCTAATGTTCCCTAAAGTTCCCCAATCTTCCCAAAC
>JAOXRU010000206.1 GCA_025800395.1 Flavobacteriaceae bacterium | reverse complement strand
AACCCCATCGCCATCGGTGTCTAAGCAAGAACTAATCGTAACGGTTACTTTAGTGGGTTTGCTATAGCCACAGGAATCACTTTTGTAATAAGCAAAATAATCGCCGCTTTCACTTATGGCATTAGGATTGGAAATTGTATTGGATACACCATCATTTGGATCGCCATCGGTAGACCAAACCAAACTTGCCCCAGCAAGGGTGCTATTGATAATAAGACTGTTTAGATTTACAGTTTCTGTAGGGCAGGTATTGGTAAGTGTGGTATTAGAAACACTTACATTTTGATTACAAGCTGTTTGTATGCCAATATCCATGGTCCATATAAAAGGACTAAATATATTTTTGGGATACCACGTACTTCCTACCAAATGACCAGAAACTGGATCTAAGGTAAAGCCATTTAAATCTCTTACAATTTCTTTCTCACTAGGATCAGATTTTAAGTAGATATGTCTATACTTGCTTGGATCTTCTAGCGTTCCATCGGCATTTAAAAATCCATATTTTATAAATCCTTGGAAATAACTCCCAGTTATTATTATATCTCTCCCATTTCTTTCGGGATGATTCTTGATTTCTGGAATGGCGTCGCCTCTTACATAAATAATACCCTCTATATCGGTCAAATCTGAATCAGTTGTTAATGAAGTTTCATTTAAGTCGTAGGCATTATTTTTAAGTGTTCCAAGCGAAACATCACTAATTCTTTTACCTAACCAAGCATAATCGGTATAATTATTGGGTTTGGGATGCCAAGGAGGATTTTTTATAATACCACCGCCTATTCCTGTTACATTTGGTCGCTCTTCTAATGGTCGCTCTGAATAGTATATTATATTATCATACCCAAATTGCACTCTATTATTACTGCCACTCGCTTTCTTATAGGGATACTCCGCCTTTTTCTGTGTGAAGTTTAGATAAATAATATTGTTATTGGGTAAAAAGGCAAATTGAGAATCGATATATGGTGCGTCACTATGATAGGTCCAGTTTTTAAACCCAATAATTTTTTTATTGTTGTCACGAATAACATCACCACGCATAATTTTGCCATCGACATAGTTTGCATTTGTTGCTATAAACACCTTATTGGGGTTGTTTTTATCGAACAGTACGCCTCCAAAGGGAGTAGGTTTCATACCCATAGCATCTCCTTCAATTTTATGAATGATTCCTAGTACCTTCTCTTGAGACCACATACTTTGGGTATAAGAAAAAACGAATAGAAATAAAATG
>JAOXRU010000204.1 GCA_025800395.1 Flavobacteriaceae bacterium | reverse complement strand
AAACTTAAGCTTTTGCTATTATACCGTACACGTGCTTCTCATTTTATAACAAATGGAAAAAAAATTTCTTAATTAAAGTAATTATAAATTTCAGCCTTAGGTACGTTCTTTGTCCTTTCTCACTCTTAATGCTCTTATACTGAAAAAAGGTTCTAAAAGAAAAAAAGAGTCTACCTTGCATGCAGCAAGAACAGCTCTTGCAGTTTTTTGTTCCAAGTTGTTGTTGTTGTTTTTGCAGGAGGCATTACTGTAACTTTGGATGACTTTTCGGGTCATCTTGAGCCAAAATGGAAGATTTTGCCGTCCAACCCAAGCTACAATAGAATTGAGCGGCTTTTGGGAGAAGCTAGAAGACGTGGTTTCGTCTACCGCTCAGAAGACATGCCAGCCAGGCTCGGTTACAAAGGGTTCTTAGTGGAAGACGCCTTGATGAAGCCGAAAGCAGAATTGATTATAAGTCATAACACAGTAGCACTGCAACAGGTATAGTCATACTATATTTATGCTATTAACCCTATTTAGACCGGGGGGAGGCGGGGCGGATTCTGCCCGCGGCGACTTTGGACGTTAAAAACTTTTTTTTAATATTAGAGCAAACGCTATAC
>JAOXRU010000197.1 GCA_025800395.1 Flavobacteriaceae bacterium | reverse complement strand
ATACCCAAAGATATCCAAAGATACCCTAAGTATCCGAAAATCATCAGTGCCATTCTCAAACTCCATGCATCCCCTTTCAAACAAACGTGGCTCCTCAACAGACTTCGATTCTGTTAGAGCTGCATGGTTCTTCTCGTCGGGTTTTTCCGGAGCCTAGCAGGCTCTTTCAAGGACCAAGGAATACCAAGGAGATATAAGGAGATTGCAGTGGAGATTGCGTATTCACATGTGATGTCTTTTTCAAGAAAGTCTAGAAAATGGTGCGGCATCAGCGCATACCTACACATCAGAACCATCCACAACCAATCGTGAGGATGCAAGATAACAAAATATAAAAATAAACAGCATATCACTATAAAACAATGTAGAACAAAATATAACAATATATAACAATAGTATACAATAGTAAAGCATGCCGCGGATTTCTCTGGATGATTTTTGCCATATCTTGAATTCTCTTGAGAAATTTACATCTAAGAATTTACGCAAAATGCAATAGCATGCAATAGCTATCAATAGCTCATGATTTTTCAAATCCTAAAAAAAAACAAATACCCAAAGATATCCAAAGATACCCTAAGTATCCGAAAATCATCAGTGCCATTCT
>JAOXRU010000174.1 GCA_025800395.1 Flavobacteriaceae bacterium | reverse complement strand
TAGACAGTACCACTGTTACCCCTAGTACTAGTCCTAAATTGGCTATATTGCTGCCTACTACATTGGAAATAGAAAGATCTGCCGATCCGCTTAATGCTGCCTTAATACTTACAATTAGCTCTGGAGCTGATGTAGCAAAAGAGACCACCGTCATTCCTATTACAATTTTGGGTATGCTTAGCTTTAAAGAAAGTGCCACCGCCGCTTTGAGCAACCAATTTCCTCCTAAAATAAGCAGCACCAATCCTCCTAAGATAAATAGTATATCTAACATAAAGTGTTGTTTGATGCGAAAATAAACAATTATATTTGCTTAAAACTACCGATGCGATATTTTATCTTTTTTATCTGTTTGGGTACCCAATTGGTTTTTGGACAAGAGCACTTTGCCAAATTAAAGACAGGAATTTGGAAAGGGGATTTACACATTTTTAGCAAAGGAATGCTGGTAAACAAAGTTCCTATGACGCTTGCAATACGCCCCACTAAGGACCAAAACACCTATATTTGGAAAACCACTTACACTGGAGACAAGCCTGTAGTAAAGGATTATAAGCTAATTTTGGTGGATGCCAAAACGCAAACATATGATATGGATGAAGGGGATGGAATTGTACTTAAAACTTATGGTTTAGACCAGAGTTTATATAGCTTGTTTCGGGTAAGCGGAAGTGTTTTAACAGCCAATTACCACACGGTAAGTGAGAACCGAATGATACTAGAAATAAG
>JAOXRU010000388.1 GCA_025800395.1 Flavobacteriaceae bacterium | reverse complement strand
TGTAATGAAATGGCTAGCCTTTACACGTGTGGTGCGTCAGTCTGGATACCGAACTCTTTTTTTCCATTTTTTCTTTCTTTATTATGCTCCTTTAATGTGGCGATTGCGATTGATTGAAGCTGTGCAAGAGCTACCACCTCGGGTATTAGAAAATATTCCAACAATTGGACCGTGCAGATTTTATTTTATTCAGACAGAGGCTGCATTGAACGACCACTTTCGGATGTTGGTACATTGGATATTTTTTCGAGATATCCTACACAAAAGAATTGATATTCAGAAGAATCTCGATGCCTTTGTCACAACATTTGGCGATTTGATATATGCTGGATAATTTCAGATCCATCACTTTTTGGAAACGATGGTACATACAAGACAATGCAATATCGATAATTTTTTTGATCGAGGCTCATTCCGTATGAGATACATCTCGGTCGGTCTTTTCAACCTAGCCATTCGTACTTCCAATAATCCTGATTATTGTCCGTTGGCCGGACCTTTGTTGACCATCACGTGCATGTTTTCGATTATTACAGGAGGTTTGAGTGTATGCTATGAAATCCGACGACGTCTTTTGGAATTACCTCCTACAGAACCTGAATGGTTGCAAGCATTGCTTCGAGCATGCGATTGTGAGTTTGTATGGGATGCAACTCGTGGCAAGCCCCGTGCTTCCTCGTCTGAAGGCATGGAGGAAGGTCAAGATCAAATCGATGTTGATAAATCTGATGCAATTGTGGATGAAGGCCAAGGCGATGCGCAGAATAATGATGGTGATTTGGGAGCATATGTTCCACGAAATTTAGTCCGTCATATTTATCAGGCCGGTGCCGCCTCCACCATTTATTATTTTCTTTTTTTTTAAACATG
>JAOXRU010000145.1 GCA_025800395.1 Flavobacteriaceae bacterium | reverse complement strand
ACATCGTTGCTGGTACCTTCAAAAGGATTTTCTCCAGTGCGACCAATGCGTTCCATGGTATGAAATATCCAAGCCACTACGGTATAAAAAGGAATGCTCAGCCATACGAAGTAGGTGCCCCACCAGCTGTGTTTTTCTACTATTTCCATTCCAATTTCGGCAAACTGTGGTACCAATGCCATAGGCAATATCAAGAGCAATAGCCACATAAAGAAATGGTTAATAGTGGCATATTGTCTAGGGAACGGAAAGTTTTTAATTCGTTCCGATTTGCCTTGTAAGCTAAATAACTCTTGTAGCAAGGCTTCCATTTCTAAAAAAGAAAACTCCCAAAGCATGCCTTTTTCCTTTAAGTCTTTTAGGTGCTGCGATTGCAAATAGAGCAAAGCAGTTTGTTTGTTGCTTTTATGAGATAAATAAGCCTTATCTTCAGGGGTTAGGTAAGGCGCAATGGCTTCTTCTAGTGGTGTCGTATACTCGGGAGCAACAACACCCCATTCGGTATTGGTTTTGGTTTTGCTCGTAGTTTCCCATG
>JAOXRU010000141.1 GCA_025800395.1 Flavobacteriaceae bacterium | reverse complement strand
TCTCATTGGGGAAAACAACAGAGGTGGGCGGTAGCGCGACTAAGTCCGCTACTTGCGGACTCTCTAAATGGTAGCGGAGTAGCGAAAGCGGTTTCCATGAGCAAAAACGTTGCGGAGTAGCGGTAGCGGACACGAAAAAATTAAAAGCGCTACCGCTACCGACGGCCCTTCAAAGAAACAGCTATTTGTACGTTTTTCTAGACAAAGGGAAAGGGAATTCAGAATATTTCATAATCTGTTTGAAGTTTTGCATTTATTCACTATGAAAGGCCAGTATCTTACTTTTATCCAGCCCAGAGGCTATTTCAAAACTTCTCCTTACCACTTCATATGGCAGTAAAAAAAAAAATGTTTGGCTGGGGCAAAGTTTAGATTCGCCAGCTTGTAATGATGGCCTTTTGCGATCAATGGTGACCCTTACGAACCAGAAGGGTCCTTCTCGGATCCAAGTGAGGGCCGTTACGGCTAAGAATAGATCCCTCTGGTATCCGATGGGACGATAGAGGGTGTCCATAGTCTATTGTGGTTAATACTTACTGTTTTCCTTTAGACCCCTTCAAGAGTTTTGTGGTGGCAAAATGATTTATTTGT
>JAOXRU010000139.1 GCA_025800395.1 Flavobacteriaceae bacterium | reverse complement strand
TGGTCTTGGAGATTTGGTTCCTATAGAAGAAGCTATAAAGCGAGGTGCAACAGAAATAGATGCTATTATATTACAAACCGAGATTACCCATATTAATAGAATGCCAAGTAAGAACGCATTTGACTTAATTACAAATATGTTTGCTTTTATGTTAGATCGCCTAGAGCATCAGAATATACGAATTGGAAAATTTGTAGCTAACCACCAAGACGCCATTATAAACCTTTATTACACGCCTACTGTACTCACTACAAATTCCCTCATTTTTCAGAAGGAAAACATGGAAAAGTGGTGGAAAAAAGGATACAAATTCGCCAAAAAGAAAGATAAGGATAGCACCCCCATACTTTAACTATTTTAAAACTTTAATTACCAACCACTAACTAACCAAACAAAACTTTTTAGTTTTCTCCATAACCCGAGCTATATGGTCATAGAAAACAACTGTGTATCTGGTTTAGAGCGTTGCAATAAAAGGTCGAAAGCCATACAAATATTACGCACAAAAGGCCTACCGGCTTCGGTAACTGTTATTTTCGTTTCTGTAATCTCCAATAAACCATCGTGTACCATTTCATCTAATCGATCCAAAATATATTCTTGATCGATTAGCGCACTTCTATTGGTTTCGAGATGACACATAAGGTCTAAAATGTGCTTACGAATAACAAGGTCTTCCTCATTTAAAATATGCCCTTTAACCACTGGTATTTTACCAGCATCTAAAAGGTCGTAATATTCTTGAAAATTTTTTGTGTTCTGTGCAAAACTCCACCAACTATCACTAATAGAAGAAACCCCTAGACCAATCATTATCTGGGTTTTTGAAGCAGTATATCCCATAAAGTTTCTGTGCAAATTTCTTTCTTGCATAGAGATGTACATACTGTCATGAGGCAATGCGAAATGATCCATGCCAATTTCTTCGTATCCAACATCTGCCAAATGTTGCTTTCCAAATTCGTACATAGCACGCTTGGTATTTGGACTTGGTAAATCTGATTCGCTAAATCCACGTTGCCCATTTCCTTTAATCCACGGCACATGAGCATAACTGTAAAATGCCAAGCGATCGGGTTGTAGTTCTCTGGTTTTATCTATAGTATAAGCTACATCTTCTTGGGTTTGGTGCGGCAAACCAAAAACCAAATCGTGACTTATAGAATCGTACCCTATCTTTCTTGCCCATTGGGTTACCTTTTCTACATTCTCGAAAGGTTGTATACGATTAATTGCTTTTTGTACAGAAAGGCTATAATCCTGAACGCCAAAACTTACACGTGTAAACCCCAATTCGAACAAAGTTTCTAAATGTTCTTTGGTAGTATTATTAGGATGCCCTTCGAAACTAAATTCTTTCTCTGGATGAATTTCCGAAAGCGCAAATATTCCAAGAAGCATTTTCTTTAAATTTTTTGGACTAAAGAAAGTTGGTGTTCCACCACCCAAATGCAATTCTTTAATTATTGGCTTTTCTTTAAAAAGATCGATATATAACTGCCAT
>JAOXRU010000105.1 GCA_025800395.1 Flavobacteriaceae bacterium | reverse complement strand
AATGGGAGAAACTGTAGCCCGTACAATTACAGGAAATAGAACGCCATATAGTCCTGGTTATTGGTTTAATTCTGCAAAATTTCTAGAGATAGAATACCAAACCTATGGTTGGGTGTTTAGCGATAGACATAAAAAAGATTCCGAACAGCATTTTCATTGGAGACATCCCAAAAAAAATATTGCCATAACTATAGCATACCATCGAGATAGTAAATTGTTTTTAGGAATAAATACTTTTGGAATTCGAATGCGACACCATGTTTTTAACCATTGGCTAAAAGCAGAAAAAGATGTAATGTATGTAGTATCGCACCTAAAAGACGCAAATTTCGACCCAGAATTTTATGCTGCCTATGAATCCGAAATTGTAGCCTCATTTAATCAACAACTTGGTGCCGATTTAAGACCGCAATCTAAAAGTTGGAAAAGAATTTTAAACCTATCTTAATTAATGGCAGTATGAAAAGTATACAAAAACTTGGCTTGTTGGTATTTCTTGTTGGATTAGGAATATTTAGTGCATTGGTAGGTCTTGGAGAGTTTGAACTTTCTTCGGATAGCTTCAAAAAATATGTAAAGGAAAGGGGTATAAAAAGTGAGTTTTTTGTGCAGCAGGTAGACTCTAAGTTGGTAGAAAAGTCTTTTAATGGGATAGGCGAGTTTCATGCGATTCTAAAACATGCAATTGAAGATGCTAACGCAATTCATAAGAAAAAAAAGGCTTACAAAAAGGTAATCTATACCAAACCTACAGATATGACTATGGCTTTGGGGAAATTATCTGGAAAAGGTTTTTTTGTAGATAATAAGTTGGTCATGTGGCTCCTTACATTCGGGTTGGGGATACTAGGGGCTTTACTTTATATTGTTCCAGACTTTGTGCTACTAGGTCCAGAAGGAATTAAAAACAATGGAATATACCATCGTAGTGCTACCAATAAAGGGTGGGTTGCGTGGCTTGTGTTTGTTTATTTGGTGGTTTTTTATTTAATCTTGTATTTCTGGCCACAGTATGCTATAAATTGGACTTATTTAGTAGATCCAATAAGTGAATTTCTTAGTGGTAATCCTGCGGGACATTGGTTTGTCTATGGATTTTTGTATTGTGTTATTATGCTAGTAATGGCTGTCCGAATGTATATTAAATATAGGCATAATGCCTATCAAATGGTTCGGACTACCTCGGTCTTATTTTTTCAAGTTGTATTTGCATTTTTAGTGCCAGAAATTATGGTTCGTTTGCAAATGCCTTACTACGATTTTAAAAATATTTTTCCACTCGATTATGATTTCTTCTTCTCCTGGAATATAAAATCTTTGATAAACAGTGGCGGAATTGGAATTTTTATTTTGGTTTGGGGAATAGCACTTACCATAGCTGTAGTGCCAGTAATGGTCTACTTTTTTGGAAAGCGGTGGTACTGTTCATGGGTTTGCGGTTGTGGCGGATTAGCAGAAACCTTAGGAG
>JAOXRU010000058.1 GCA_025800395.1 Flavobacteriaceae bacterium | reverse complement strand
CTTTGGTGTAGTACAGCATCGGATTGGCGCCCTCCCTTATTTTGATATGCTTAAAGTCGTAAATATGCTCCTGCTGGGCGTTGTCGGTATAGGAAAAGGTGCCAGCTTGTCTGTCCAATATAAAAAGAGGCCCTCTTAACTCCTCGGCACGAGAATCCTTAAAAAATGGTATGATAAACAAATATAATGTTACTAAAAAAGTGAAAAACCAGGTCCATTTAAATTCCCAAATTGTCCTTAAGGGGTTCGTAGTATCCAAGACTTCCGTTAAAGGAATAGCCAATAAAATATAAAGGACTAAACTAATATAAATAGGTAACCAATTTCTTTTTGGGATATAAGCAATTTTTTCTGCACTCACCCGCCTTGGGAGGATCAGTGGTTTTTCGTTTTTGGCATTTACTATAACTGGTTTAAGATATTTATTTTTCATAATTTTAGAATGATATGGTTTTAAATCCAGATAGATTCACTCATTTTATAATAGTCTCTATCTTTCCAATATTTTTCCCGCTCCTTCTGTTGTACTGGGGTTGCTTCTGGGGTGGGAATTTGGCTTTTGTACAAAGGCGGAGGAAAACCTTCGGCTTTGCGCCTTTCAAAATCGGCATCCCTATACGGGTCGAATATAGGATCTGGTGGCAAGGGACGGTTTTTATCCATATACCAGACCAAAAAGGACAGGTCTTCTACTCCATCAAGACAACCTGTTGCAATATGAACCCCTGTTTTTTTTCCCGGTGGTGCGATCCCAGTTATTATTCTTATAGCACCTGAGGCGTGTCCATCAGAAGTCCAAAACATATGGGCATCTTTGAAATCAAATGTCTCATGCTTTCTATAAATAGGACCTGGTAAAGTGATTTTTCCTTCCAGACGATAATAGGTGTAGAACTTAGGTGGAATTGTTGCCATGAATGCAGTAAATAATGCACAGACAAAAATTATAATGGCTACGCCGATTAAATACTCCTTTAAAAAATACAAAACAACGGCTAAAACCACCATATATCCAGCACTACGAGCTAGTGATTTCCTATCTGTATCGGCAAAATGTAAGATGTCCGGCGCCTGCTGTAAGTCTTTTTCTTCTAATTCTGAAGATTTTGGGTGCACATAAATCAAATGATATGCTCTGGGATTCAACCATTTTTTATAAAAACTACTCATATCTTATTCTTTGTTCCAAATAGGAGGTTTGCGTACTTCTTCTTTGCTGCCGATGCGGGTTGGGGTGCGGTAGCTCGTTTCTTTGCTACTAGCTCCTTACCACCATATTCTCACAGCATCACTGTGGGTTGTTTTTCCAAATAGTCTTTATCTTTCCAATATTGTTCTC
>JAOXRU010000049.1 GCA_025800395.1 Flavobacteriaceae bacterium | reverse complement strand
GCTCGAAAAGATCACAACCACGCATAAGGAAAGACAAAATGAATCTATAGAAAGCCTTATAAACAGCAATCTTTGTTCCAAAAAGTCTTGAATTATACCATATCTAGTTGCTAATGCCCTTAAAAGAAATAGAAGATTTTTTCTTTATAGATAAATGAATATAAAATGCCACCACACGAAAGGATTCGTGCGGGAACCCCACGTGCGGGAATCCCACGTGCGGGAACCATAGTAGATTTTAAAAGTAAAAAGACAAAGTTCAAGAAAAATCTTTTATTCTGAAATAGAAAGGAAAAAAGGGCTATTTATTGGGGTAATTTTGAGCTAGAAATGGTATAGTGGTTTAAGCTGCACCTTTTTAATCCAAATCTCACTATTTATAAGGCTTCTGTGAAGATAATTTATATCGAATTCACGTTATTGATATTTATAGATCCAAAAAAGAAAGTGTCGCATAAAAGGAAACTGGTCATTTTGCTCAATGCAAACTTATATACTTAGCATTTGTAATGATATTTTAAATAATCATTTACCACTAAATGATGAAAAAATAATTGAATTAGGAAGAAAATTTGGTATTAACCCAGCAATTTTGCTTGGAAGAGCGTGTTTTGAAATGGATTATTTCGGAATAAAAACCAAAATAGATAAAAAAGTAAAATAACTGTGGATAACCATGTCACGCACAAGCCCGTTAGCTCCCCATCCAAAATACCCATTCAGGGCTTTTTCTTTCTATAATTTTGCAAAAGATCGCAGCGTTCTATAGTGAGAAAAATATCTTTTTCTCGGCTTACCAGTTCTATGGTATAGAGGAGTTCTTGTTCCGGATCGTTTTCTCTATATAGGGCATGATGTTGGTTGAGCATCCAATAGCGTATACTGCCAGCCTGATCGTTTTTCAACATTTCCAAATCATAATCACTGATGTGTTGTCTTCCGAGTACATCTTGGCCATAAATACCAATGAGTGCTTCCAAAAATTGCAAACGCTCCAACTGTCGGTCTTGTGGAAACATATAATCTTGGGATTTGCTCCATAGCAAAAAATCGAATGGCTGCTGGTAGGTAGGATCATATTCTTGGGTAAATTGCAAAATGGCTCCTTCATCAAAGACAGAAAATAAGGGCTCTGTAAAGAAATAATCTACCAAAATACCGCGATATTTTTTTTCTTTTATGAAATAATCGCAAGGGTGGATGCTAGCCAAGGATCTGGCAAGATCTAGTTTTTCTCTTTCTAAAGGTCGATTGAGCAGCTGCAAAAAATCTTGCTGTCGTTGGCTATAGTCTATTCTGGGTTTGTTTGTTAAAAAACTGATTTGAAAAAACTTATCTGCATCTTCTACCAATTCTACAACAACTACAAAATCCATAAAAGACCAAAATTCTCGAAGTCTAATGGTGGCTTCTTCTTGGGAGGATTCCAAGAGATACTTCACATTTTGAAAACTAAAAGCCCTACAAGTATTTGCAACTCCTTTATCTATAGAAGCTTCATCAAATAAGCTACAACATTTTTCATACCATTGCATGATGGCCTTTGCATCCTTTAAGGCCACCGAAAATATATAGTTATATCGATGTTCATATTCTAATATAGCTAACTGATCGAAAGTATCGAAGGCTAATATATTGTCTAAAAAATAAAATTGTAACAATTCTTCAAATTGGGCTCCCATATATTGGCGCTCCATGGTATTGTCGTTGATGATTTGTACCAACTGATTGCTCAATGGCACATAATCTTCCAACCGAATATCCAACAATTCGGTCGTATGTACATAACCTTCCAAATGTTTTTGTACAAAATCTTCAAAGAGCATAGGATAAATAGTAATTGGTTTCATAACATTCTTTTTTGGTTAAGAGTTGTTGGCGCTATAATCTGCGAAGAGGCTAGACTTATGTCTTTAAAATAAGTGACACTTTATTAATCCCCTTTTTTTAATATTTTCTATAAATATTGTAATAAATGTAAGAAAAAACCGTTTTTAATATATAAAAAATGTTGTTAAAATTATTTATGTTTATCTGTTTTTTTATTAAAATATAATATATAATTATTTGATATTTAAATATTTATACCAATAATATGACAACATAAGACGTGTCAACTACTTCAGTCAGAAAAGGGGCAAGTCCAAGTGACAAACTTTTCGGTATGATTTAGGGTATTTTTTAAAATTCTAGCCAGTCTAGATGATGCAACTAGTTAAAGTATGTTTGTACCATTTGAAATTACTGCAATAAATAGCCTTTTTATTCTTTCTATTTCTTTTCTAGCAATTTCAAATATTAACTGGTATTACTTATAAATCTGGAAGTTTATAAAATTACAATACAATTAAAATAAACTTTTTATTATATTTGTAAGATATTTCCTATAATAAACGTTTTATATATCCAAAAAATATATCGTATACAACGTGGAATCAAAAAAAAATTAATCTAAATCTTTAGTACTCATGAAATACCTAAATCTACCAGTACTTATGCTTTTTTGTGTGTTATCGACCTACGGCCAAGAGCCTGCCAATGTCGAAATGAAATCTATGGACGACACTGCCACAGAACAACCAAAACACCAATTGAGAAGTTATGTAAACAAGGAAGGTAAATATTTTGTACAGCCCGAGCTGCCAATATATTTATATATTTCTACCAAACCCACAGCGCAAAATGCACATCAGCTAAAAAGTGAAGACGATCAGGAATATTCCAATCCCATGTATTTGGATGGGCATGGCAAACACTTTATTCGCCATAGAGACTTGCATCGTCCGGTAAAAAACCAAGAAGTAACCTATGAGGTATATGCCGATGCCAGAGCGCCAATTTCTAGATTGAAACTCAAAAATGCTCCTCGCTATGTCAAAAAAAATACGGTATACTACGGTAAGGGTTTGCAGGCAATAAATGATAGTAAGGACGAAATGTCTGGTATTCAAAACAACTATATGAAGATAGATTCTAGTGCATATAGAGTACAAAACAACGCCTATAATATCACCACAGAGGGTGCGCACAAAATCACTACTTATGCAGTAGACAATGTAGGAAATACGGGAAAAACCATCGAAAGAGAATTTGTAGTAGATCTTACTGCTCCGATATCCGATATGGTATATACAGGACCAGAGGTAACTGTGCAATCCGAAAGGGTAACGAGTCCAAAGGGTAAGTACAAATTGTCTGCTTCGGATTCCATTACTGGAGTAAAGCATATAGAATTTGGTGTTAGCCAAGGAAGCTTGCAGAGCACCAAGAGACGCAACTTTAGAATGAAAGATTATGCAGAAGGAAACCACGATTTCTTCTATCGCTCTGAGGATATGGTAAAAAATGTAGAAGAAATCAAAAAACAATCTTTCTTTTTAGATAAAACTGGTCCGGAAATCGAAGTACTTGTAGAAGGCGATCAGTTTCATCACGATGAAATCACCTATGTATCGGAGCGTTCTAAAGTAGCATTGAAGGCTACAGACAACAAAGCTGGAGTACAATCGGTGTTCTTCTCTATAGACGACAAAGTAAGTTTTTTTAACTATACAGAATCCTTTCCGATTACCAAAAATACTCAAATTCACCACTATGGTATAGACAAGGTAGAAAATAAAGGAAAACTCGAATTGCACGAGTCTCTTCTATACTTGGATAGTAAAGCACCAGATGCCAAACACGAATTTATTGGAAGAAAGTTCCTCTCTAGAGATACCATGTTTATCCGTCAGTCTACCAAGGTACAATTGTTGGGATTGGAAGACGAATCGGGTTTACAAAAAATCGACTACAAACTAGATGAAAAAATGGAAACCACCTACGATCGTCCGTTTACAGTAGATACGGTAGGTATACACCATGTGAGTTACAAAACCTATGATAACGTAAACAATTCTTCTGCTAGCGAATTTTTCTTCTTTGTAGATGATGATGCACCAGAGATCATCCACCATTTTGGTGCAAAACCATTGGGGGAAAAGAAAATTGGAACCGATGTAATCGAGATTCATTCTGAGCATAGCAAATTGTATTTGGCAGCTACCGATGGTGTAGTAGGTACCGACAAATTGTTTTATAGCATCAATGGTGGAAAAGAAAAAGAATATACCAAAGCCATAGTAGGATTTGAAAAAGGAAAAACGCACAATGTGGATATTCGCGCTGTTGATTATTTGGGTAACAGCAATTATAAGCAGATAACCTTTGCGATTATTGAATGATTTTAGATTAATTCAAGCTCGGAAAAAGAGGTTATTTGTGGTGGAATAACCTCTTTTTCTATTTAAGGTGTGTTCGATATACCTTAAAGATAGTGGTTTTTTGATTTTCTTTGACCAGGCGCGACTTCGAAGGGCTATTCCTAGTTCAAAAAATTATAATTTTTTAAATTCATAATGGTACTATGGGTTTAAGTTGCGTCTTTTTTGATAAAATCTCACTATACCTAAGGCTGTTGTGTAAAAAATTGGTATCGAATGTACCTTAATAAAAATGAAAAAGATTGATTAGCTAATTTTGTTCTTTATAAGGCGTTTTGCACCAAAAATAATGATTCAACCCCATATATCTAAAAAGTCTCAAAATCGATTTAAAACGACTTTAAAACGACTTTAAAACGATGTCTTTTGTATTTCTAAATCTAGTTTCTACCAGTAGCTGGTATCTCTTGGATGATTTCGGACGATCTGGTCGAATACGAAATTGTTTTTCATCGGTATCAAATCCTATTACTTCTGCAAATAGCAAACGGCTCTTGCTTCCCAATACGAAATGCCTATATCGCGCTTGGCTCCCATGGTAAAATACACTTTGACTGCCTTGGCATCGGGATGCCACTTTTGTAAAGTAAAGGTGTGTTTTTGCAATTTTTTGGCAATTTGTGGGATTTTCTCGGTTTCTACTCGTATCCCTCGCCAATATTGCGTATCGTTTCGCACTGCAAACATGGCTTGTTGTCCTTTACTTGCAGCTTGTACATATATGCTGTCGTATGCTATTTGCTACAGCCTAGCAACAAAATGAGGAGAAGGATACTTGCCAAAGTAGTTTTTATGATTTTTGGTGGTTTACACAAATGAGTGAAAAACTTCCAAAATCTTGTATTTTTTATATACTTAACGTGAGTTCGATATAACTTACGCACACAGTTTATTTTGATTTTCTTAGGCTAGGCGTGGCTTTGAAGGGCTATTTATAGCTCTAAAAGATCACAACGACGCATAAGGAAAGACAAAATGAATCTATAGAAAGCCTTATAAACAGCAATCTTTGTCCCAAAAAGCCTTGAATTAAGGGTTTAACCTGCGTCTTTTTAATCCAAATCTCACTATTTATAAGGCTTCTGTGAAGATAATTTATATCGAACTCACGTTGAATATAAAATACCACAATAGATTTTCTAATACGTCCTTCAGGATTTGCTGAAATAGAACGGAAAAAAAGCGCTATTGGGGTGATTTTAAACTAGAAATGATATAACTATTGCTTCCTCCTTGTTTTTTGCATTAAAATGGGCGGCTTGCTGCATCCCCACTTTCATCGGGTATCGTATTTTTTAGACCAATACCTGGTAGGCCGTAAGTCCGGCTAATACAACAAACAAACCGCTGAGGATATAGTTGATGTTCTGTGCGATAAATGAGGCGCGCTGGGCGATGATATTGGCAAAATAGGCATAGAGTGCAAAAAGACTAAAGGCGCCCAATACCGCTCCCAATACATACAAAAAACTGTAGGGCATTACGATTTGCATCCAAGACTTCGATTCGGCCAAGGTCACCATCGCTAGATGAAAAGGTATGGCAAGCATATTCAGAGAAGACATCAACAAACCCGAAAGATATGGGTTGCCTTGTTTTACCTTACCTGCTGCGCGAAATTCTTTGCGGGCTTGTATATAAAAAAATACTGCCAAGGCACTTAGTACTACGATGGCCGCAGTCTTTAGCTTGGTGATGATCTCTGGATGGGCCACAAAATACTTCGCAAATAATACGGCTATCAAGCCCTGAGCAAATAGGGTAGATGCTGCACCAGCGGCAAACAATACCCCAGCTGCCCTGCCTCTTTCGATGCTGGTACGGGCAGTGGTCATATTCAACATAGAGGGGGCCATCAAACCTACAAATCCAGCCAAAAATCCAATCAATAAAGGAATCAAATATATCGTCATGAGGCAAAAATACTCGGAATTGGCAATACTATTGGTAACTAATGTAACATTTTGTAATTCCTTTTCTAATTGCAATTATTTGAAAGAAATGGCAAAACCCAAACCACAAAAAATAAACAGAAACACAGGAACAAATATATCTGGAGTAGGAATTTAACGGATAAGCGCAGATCTTTATTTTCCCTAAATAGGATGGAGTTACACCATCATCAAATGGTATCATTGTCACCGATCTCATTTTATACAGCAGAAAGGCATGCCTTTCTGTTTTCAGGGATTAGTTTATTAGGGACTAGTTTTTTAAAAAACGACACCAATTATCCCCCAATGTAGGGGCGTATTGCATACGCCCATTCGTGTCACCGAAAACGAATATATGACGCCCTACGGCATTTACGAAAAACACCACCAATGTAGGGGCGTATAGCAATACGCCCATTGGTAACACGGAAACGAATGTAGGGGCGTATTGCATACGCCCATTCATGTCACCGAAAACGAAAACAGGACGCCCTACGGCATTTACAAAAAACACCACCATGTAGGGGCGTATAGCAATACGCCCATTGGTGTCACCGAAAACGAAAACAGGACACCCTACGGCATTTACGAAAAACACCCCAATGCAGGGGCGTATAGCAATACGCCCATTCATGTCACCGAAAACGAAAACAGGACGCCCTACGGCATTTACAAAAAACACCACCATGTAGGGGCGTATAGCAATACGCCCATT
>JAOXRU010000045.1 GCA_025800395.1 Flavobacteriaceae bacterium | reverse complement strand
AGATCCTGTATTAAGTGCCAAGGTGAAGTTTTTTGTACAAGAAATAGAAACCTATGTGGAAGAGTTTGTAAGCAGAGGCACTATTCAGCTAGAACAATTTCAAGAAAAAACCCCCTGGGGAACCAAGGAATTTGGGTTTTATGATCCCAATAGAAATGGCATTTATTTTGTAGAAGTATTGTAGATACATCTACCAAAAAAAACCGTTCGAAAAATGTTTCTCAAACGGTTTTTATTTGGTTTGTCTTAGGGTGACTTATAATAAGGTGTTTATAGGCTGTATTGCAAGCCCAACATAATCATAGAAGTAGTCATTTTGTAAGATATATCCGACCCTGGAATGGCGCCATATGGGTTACTTGGAGAGGCCATCATGGGGTTGAGTATCTTTCCGCTGATTCCATCTCCACCAGTACCATAATGATACACGGCATCTAGACGAAGCGCATCTGTAAAAGAATAGCTAGCACCAAATTGGTAGGCATTTTTAATAATTGCTGTGGCAGGTATATTGAAAAAGGCTATTTCTTCTGGTATAGGCACCCCACTATAGGTATACCCTACACGAAGCGGCAGTTTTTTGATGCCTTTGTACTGCAATCCAGCCGAAAGTATAGATATGTTTTCCCAGCCAAAACCTTTCACAGAAGCTGTATTTGTCCATCCGGTTTCGGAGAATCCATTGGTGTTTTTATAATCTACTAGACGGTAATCTACGGCTAGGTCAAAAGCGGTATTGCTATATCCAAGACCAATGGAGTAGATGGCCGGATAGTCCATGTTAAAGCTGTTTTCCGATTTGGAACCATCTAGATGGGTGTTTTCGAATTCGAAATCTCCAAATTTCTGAGGGGTTTTATAGGACAATCCTATTCGCATGCCGCTATCGCTTTTGTAGTGCAATCCTATTTGAGCCCCGTAGCCAATAGCCGTAGCTTTATCGGTGGTAGGGTAACCAGCCGCATTGGGATTGGCGGTGGGGTTTGGAGCCAGCTCTAAACTAGCATAATTTAGATTGGGAGTGATACCGATAGAAAAATTGTCGGTAAAGGCATAGGCCCAACTGAGCCCCATTTGCAAGAGCATATAATCGGATTCGATATGACCAAAACCACCCATGTTTTGTGGGGTATTTATGGGATTGGTAGTGCTCTCTGGGAAGGTAACACCAAAACCACTAATACCAAAAGCGGAGAAGGCAAAACGGTGTTTGCTTTCTTTCTTACCCCAAGCGATAGCAAGAGAAGGCATAATAGAAGCATCTCTGTCATCTTCGGTAAGCCCACTCATAAAATTTCCTGTAGGCGTACCGTCTGGATTCATGATGGGAACCGTGGAGTACAATTCTGGGGAGGAGAAAAACAATCCTGCATCCAATTTAATGTGTGTGCCATCAAAAGAGGTCAATGCTGCCGGATTCCATTGTATGGCACTAGAAATATCTAAGGAATGGCCTGTAGCAGCACCACCCATCGACATATTTACGGCGCCAACTCCTTGCATGATATGTCCCGATTGTGCAAAAAGGAAGCTGGCGGTTAGACTAAACAAAAAGCTTAAAATACGTGTTTTCATAAAAACGGTTTTAGGTTGAAAAATCAGTGATAAGTATCACCTAGTACAAAAATACTTCTAGCTTTTTTCTGAGGATATGACCAAAATCAGCAAGTGTTTTTTGAATGCTTTTATTTTTGTTTTTTTGTTTGTAAAGTGCTTTTAACTAAGGGGTTTGGTCTATGAAGCAAATTGATTTCATTTCTTTTTATGTAGGGATTAAATGTTAAAGACAAAAAAACCACTCCAAACATGGAGTGGTATATATTAAAAAATCCGCTGTCTTTTTTGAGCAAAAGAAAGTGAAATCTCCTATTTTTTATTTAAAAGTAGCATGACCAGTAATATCCATACCAGTAATTAATAAGTGAATATCGTGGGTTCCTTCGTAGGTAATCACACTTTCCAAGTTCATCATATGGCGCATAATGCTGTATTCTCCAGTGATTCCCATGCCGCCAAGTATCTGACGGGCTTCTCTAGCGATATTTATTGCCATTTCCACATTGTTTCGCTTGGCCATAGAAATTTGTGCGGAGGTGGCTTTGTCTTCTTCGCGCAATACACCCAGGCGCCAAGCTAGTAATTGGGCCTTGGTGATTTCGGTGATCATCTCCGCTAGTTTTTTCTGTTGTAATTGGGTAGCGGCAATTGGCTTTCCAAATTGCTCTCTTTCCTGTGCATAGCGAAGTGCAGTATCGTAGCAGTCCATGGCAGCGCCTATGGCTCCCCAAGCGATACCAAAACGTGCAGAGTCTAAGCAACTCAAAGGTGCGCCCAATCCAGATCTTCCTGGCAACAAATTTTCTTTTGGTACTTTTACATTGTCAAATATCAATTCTCCGGTAGCAGAAGCGCGCAAACTCCATTTGTTGTGGGTTTCTGGAGTAGAAAATCCCTCCATGCCACGTTCTACAATTAAACCATGTATGCGACCTTCTTCATTTTTGGCCCATATCACTGCCACATCTGCAAAAGGGGCGTTGGAAATCCACAATTTTGCGCCGTTTAATAGGTAATGGTCTCCCATGTCTTTAAACTTCGATTCCATTCCTGCTGGATTCGATCCGTGGTTGGGTTCGGTTAAGCCAAAGCATCCCAAGTATTCTCCAGAAGCCAATTTTGGTAAAAACTTTTGTTTTTGTTCTTCCGTGCCGTATTTCCAAATTGGATACATCACCAAACTAGACTGTACCGATGCAGTGGAACGTACGCCAGAGTCTCCTCTTTCTATTTCTTGCATGATTAAGCCGTAACTAATCTGATCCAAGCCAGCCCCACCATATTCTTCGGGTATATATGGCCCAAAAGCGCCAATTTCTGCCAATCCGCCTACTATTTGTTTTGGGAATTTAGCTTGTTGGGCATAATCTTCTATGATGGGAGAAACTTCTCGTTTGACCCATTGCCTTGCCGCATCTCTAACTAATTTATGTTCTTCGGTGAATAAATCGTCTAACTGATAGTAATCCGGTGCTTCAAATAAATCTGGTTTCATTTGCGTATAAATTTGACTTCAAAAATAGATAAAGAAATATAACAAAACAACGAGCTATTGTTATATTTTTAATAGTTGTGCGTTTTACGAGATAAATTTCCCATATTCTTGGGGACTTCCGTAGCAAACCCTACTAGAATTTTGAAAGGAAAAGCTTTTTCTGTGGGTTGCTAATACGTGCTTAAAACTTGAGGTAAAAATCTTTGGTGAGTTCTCGGTAGGCTTGGGTGTATTGGTTTCTTTCCATTTCCAATACTAAAGACTCCTCTATGAGGACTTTCTTTTGTGTAGAAAAGGCAATGAGACTTCTTTTTATGGCACTGTTTTCGTTGCCTTGTACGCGACAAATTTGTGTAGGGTAGAGATCAAGCTGTGCTGCCAGTTCTATAAAACCGCTTTCTTCTTTATAGGGCAAGATAGTTGCAAAAACGCCTTGTTGTGGCTCTAGCAATTGGCGAACACCAACCAAAAGATGGTCAAAAGGAAGACTACTGCTTTGTCGGGCTATATCTCTTTGTTGGTCTCCCGAAGAAACCTGTTCTGCATAGAAAGGAGGGTTGCTGACGATCAGATCGTATTGCTCTTCTATTTCAGAAAAGAACTCTTGGAAGGATGCATGATAGCAGAACAAACGATCGTTCCATGGAGTGGCTTCAAAATTCTCTACACATTGCTCATAGGCATCGGTATCCAATTCGATGCCGTCTATTTGCGCAGCACCACTTCGTTGGGCAAGCATGAGTCCAATGAGCCCTGTGCCACTTCCTACGTCCAGTATGCTATAGGGTTGTTGGCTAATTGGTGTCCAAGCACCTAGCAATACCCCATCGGTGCCTACTTTCATGGCACAACGGTCTTGTGCTATGGCAAATTGTTTGAAACGAAATGGAGGCTTACTCATCTTCGCAAAGATACAAGTCTATTAATCCTTCGGGCGCTTCTATGTGAATCTGTTTTTGCTCCCTATCCAATCGTTTGATGATATGATCATTGATAGGAATAAGCACCTCTTTGTTTGCTTTTTTTAGAACCAATAAATGCTGTGCTGTACTGTCGTTTACTTTTGTGACCACACCTGCATCCCCATAGTTGGCGTCTAGTACGGTAAATCCTATGATTTCGTGATAGTAAAACTGGTTGCCACTTAGCTTGGGAAGTAATGCCAAGGGCAGGTGTAAGGCACTTCCCAACAGCTTTTCTGCTTCTGCTTCGCTAGAAACATCTTCAAATTTAATACGAAGTAGGCTGTCTTTGTGAAGTTGTGATTTTACAATAAAAAAAGGAATCAGTGCATTGCGCATTTCCACAAACACTGACTCCATATTTTCGTACAATTCGGGTTCGTCTGTATCTAGTTTTACAAGTACTTCCCCTTTGTAACTAAATTTTTTAACGATTTTACCGAGATAGAAACAATCTTCTTTTCTCATGGTAAATTTATGCTTCAGCTTCTCCTTCAGTTGCTTCTTCCGCTGCTGGAGCTTCTTCAGCTGCCGCTTCTTCTCCTTCCGCAGTTTCTTCCTCTGCTGGAGCTTCTGCTTCTGCTTTATCAGCAATACGCTTCTCGTTAACTTCTTTTTCTGCTTCTAAAGCTTTTGCCTTAGCAGCTTCTTGCTCTTTGGCTAAAGTTTCTTCTTTTGCAGATACTTTACCGGTTTTTTCTTCTAACCAAGCTTGGAATTTCTTCTCCGCTTCTTCTTCAGAAAATGCTCCTTTAGCTACACCGCCCATTAAATGATGCTTTAGCATCACGCCTTTATACGATAAAATACGACGAGCGGTATTGGTTGGTTGCGCGCCATTTTGCAACCACTGTACTGCATTGTCTACATTTAATGTAATTTGTGCTGGATTGGTGTTTGGATTGTAAGTTCCTAGTTTTTCTAAGAATTTACCATCTCTTTTTGCACGGCTGTCGGCAGCAACTACCCAATAAAAAGGCTTCCCTTTTTTACCGTGTCTTTGTAATCTAATTTTAACTGGCATAATGTTAATTTATGAGGTACTCGACCTCTGTGATTAATTTAAGGCTGCAAAGTTAAAACTTTTATTTGTAAGCACATAATGTCATTGCGATAAAAATTGGGTGGCCGTAGCAGGAATATGTTTGCTCTAATAAGCTGAAGATGAAATACATAGATTTTAATACTGTAAAGATGTTTGATTTTTGAAAAAAAAGACTGTAATATTTTTCTTACTTAAACTTTTTTTTTGTATATTGAATAACGTTTGATAGTTCTCTTGTTGGAGATAATTAAATGCAGTATCAATAACCCAAATTCTATGTTTTATGTTTAATCCTACAGTCTATATTGTGGATGATTGTTCTATCAATCATTTATTTCTCAAAATGTTTTTGAATGAAACCAAAGTCGATTTTCATCTTCGTGCTTTTTTAGATCCAGAAATGGGGATTAAACAGTTGTTGGCTGAAGCCAAACCTTGTTTGATTATTTTGGATATCAATATGCCAAATCTCAATGGTTGGGATTTTTTAAATGTCCTCAAGTCACATTCGGTATATCATCCTGTGGTGGTGGCAAGTAGCTCCAATACTGTGGATGATATGCAGCACCTCAAATTGCATCAAAAAGTGGTGTCTTATATCCAAAAACCTTTTAATAGAAATCGAATCGTTCGAATTCTCAAGGAGCAATTACTCCTGCTTGGGAAGAATGAAATCCTTATCGCAAAATCTTAGCGAGATGGACCATTGGAATTATACCAACGATTTGGAAGGTATATTGCTACAGGCCAGAAATAGGGAAGCGGCGGAAAAACTACAATTGGCCCAAATGGTGCTTTTTGCCATTGGTCTTTTGTCTTTGCTCTCCGCAATCTTTGCTTTTTATTGGGCATGGGAATCCGAAGGCAACAATCTCTTAGCGGAGTTTATAAAAAGACGCTTGCACCTTATGGGTACATTTGCCGGTGTGGTTTCAGTAGTGTTTTTTCTCCTCGGTGCATTTTTTCCAAAAAGACCACGGATCGTATTGGTACTGGCTTTTTCGCTTATATTGCTGAGAATGTGGTATGTTTTGCATCAAAATGAGTATATTTTGCAAATAGATGTGGGATGGGTACTCAATATATTTTTTCTTTTTGGGCTGGCCTATGCAGCATTTGCCTATTACGAATTTCGGAAACTGCTCCACAAAAACGATTGAAAGGTCACCAATAGCTTTCTAATGCTAGGGGAATCCCTTATTATCGGATTGTTGATATTTTTTGAAACATCATTTCAATTAATTCCCGTAAATTTGGATGCTTGACACCCTAACAATTTTCCGTCTATATGTATTTAATTTTTGATACAGAAACTACAGGTTTACCAAAGCGTTGGAATGCACCCATCACTGATGTAGATAATTGGCCCAGAGCCATTCAAATAGCTTGGCAGTTACACGATGAAATGGGAAAGCTCATCGAACACCAAGATTATCTTATCCAGCCTGAGGGTTTTACTATTCCCTACGATGCAGAAAGAATACACGGTATTTCTACCGAATTGGCGCAAGAGCAAGGAGTGCCAATGACAGAGGTGTTGGAAAAATTCAACCAAGCCATAGAAAAATCGAAGTTTATTGTCGGCCAAAATGTGGGTTTCGACAACAATATAATGGGTTGTGAATACCACCGTTTTGATACACAAACCAAACTCAACGAATTGCCGGTACTAGATACCTGTACAGAAACTACGGCATCTTTGTGTCAAATACCTGGCGGTAGAGGGGGGAAATTTAAATTACCTACACTTACCGAATTGCATGAGTTTCTATTTCAGGTGCCTTTTGCCGAAGCGCATAATGCAACGGCTGATGTAGAGGCAACCACTCGTTGTTTTTTCGAGTTAATTCGAAAAAGAGTCTTTACCAAGGAGCAACTCGATGTAGATGCGGATTATTGGAATCGGTTTTCGGAAGCAAATCCAGAGCCTATCGCGCTCATTGGGCTCGAGCATGTCAATCTTCAAAAAGCTTCTGCCGCTATACGCCAACGTATAGAAAAACAAACGGCACCGCAGGTTTCCCAAAAAGATCTGCAGGAAAATTTGACCGCATTACAAAATGCCGCTTTTTCGCATTTGCACAACCATTCCCAGTTTTCGGTTCTACAGTCAACTATTAGTATTCCCGCCTTGGTTAATCTTGCAGCAAGCCAAAAGATGCAGGCAGTGGCCCTTACCGATCATGCCAATATGATGGCGGCTTTTCACTTTGTAAGCGCAGTAGATAAATACAACCAAGGATTGGCGTCCAAAAAGGCGGAAGCCGAAGAAAAAGGAGAAACCTTCGATGAAAAACCGCTCAAGGCCATTCTTGGGTGTGAATTCTTTGTGTGCGAAAATCATTTGGACAAATCCGTAAAAGATAATGGCTATCAGGTAGTCATGTTGGCCAAAAACAAAAATGGCTATCACAATCTGGCAAAAATGTCTTCTATTGGCTATACCGAAGGTTTCTATTATGTGCCACGTATTGATAAAGAAATCGTTGCCAAATACAAAGAAGATGTGATAGTCCTCACCGGAAATCTCTATGGAGAGGTGCCTTCCAAAATATTGAATATAGGGGAAAAACAGGCAGAAGAGGCGCTGATTTGGTGGAAAGAAACCTTTGGGGAGGATTTGTATATCGAATTGATGCGCCACGGACAAGAAGACGAAAATAGAGTAAATGCGGTACTAGTAGAGTTTGCAAAAAAACATCAGGTCAAAATGGTGGCCACCAACAATACGTATTATGGTACCAAAGAGGAAGCCAATGCGCACGATATCTTGCTCTGTGTAAAGGATGGAGAAAAACAGGCCACTCCTATTGGTAGAGGTAGAGGGTACCGATATGGGCTACCCAATCAGGAATATTACTTCAAGAGTGAGGCCGAAATGAAAGACCTCTTTAAAGATATTCCAGAGGCCATTACTAATATAGAATCTATAGTCGATCAGATAGAGCCTTTTACCCTAGCTAGGGATGTACTCTTGCCTGCCTTCGAAATTCCGGAGCGATTTCAGTTTGCGGAAGACCTCGAAGATGGTGGTAAAAGAGGAGAGAATGCGTACCTAAGACATATTACTTATGAGGGGGCCAAGAAAAGATATGAGGCAATCACACCCGAAATCGAAGAGCGACTCGATTTTGAATTGGAGGTAATCGAGAAAACGGGATATCCAGGCTACTTCCTTATCGTAGAGGATTTTATACGCGAAGCGAGAAATATGGGCGTTTCTGTAGGACCAGGAAGGGGGTCTGCCGCAGGTAGTGCTGTGGCCTACTGCTTGTGGATAACCAATTTGGATCCCATAAAGTACGATTTGCTTTTTGAGCGATTTCTCAATCCAGATCGTGTGAGTATGCCCGATATCGATATCGATTTTGATGATGAAGGTCGAGGTAGGGTGATGGACTATGTAATCGAGAAATATGGTGCCAATCAAGTGGCTCAAATTATTACTTATGGCACCATGGCAGCAAAATCGTCTATTAGAGATACCGCTAGGGTACTCGATTTGCCCCTGCATGAAGCCGACCGCATTGCGAAACTGATTCCCAATACCAAATTGGCCAAAATCTTTGGGAAATCAGAAGCGGAATTAAAGGCAAAGTTCCGATCGGAGGAGGTAGACTCGATCAACCAACTCCTACAGATAGCCGACGGAGATGACCTAGAGTCCGAAACGCTCAATAAAGCACGTATCCTAGAGGGATCGGTAAGAAATACCGGTATACACGCTTGTGGGGTGATCATTACCCCAGACGATATCACAAAATTCGTTCCTGTGGCACTAGCCAAAGATTCGGATATGTACTGTACCCAATTTGACAATGCGGTGGTAGAAAATGCTGGCTTGCTTAAAATGGACTTCTTGGGACTCAAAACCCTAACCCTGATTAAGGATACTTGCAAAATTGTAAAGGCCAAATACGGCATAGAACTCGATCCGGAAAACTTTTCCTTAAAAGACGAAAAAACCTACGAATTGTTCCAAAAAGGAGAAACGGTTGGGGTGTTTCAATACGAATCCCCAGGGATGCAGAAGTACATGAAAGAGCTCAAACCTACAGTGTTTGCAGATCTCATCGCCATGAATGCCTTGTATCGACCAGGGCCACTAGAATATATCCCTAGTTTTATTCGTAGGAAACACGGAGAAGAAGAAATTGTATACGATTTGGATGCCTGTGAGGAGTATTTACAGGAAACCTACGGAATTACCGTATATCAGGAGCAGGTAATGCTGCTATCGCAAAAGCTCGCTGGTTTTACTAAAGGTGAAGCCGATATGTTGCGTAAAGCTATGGGTAAAAAAATATTTGCCCTGCTTGAAAAACTCAAGCCCAAATTTATCGATGGTGGGGTGGAAAGAGGTCATGATAAAGAAAAACTCGAAAAAATTTGGAAGGATTGGGAGGCATTTGCCGCCTATGCGTTTAACAAATCCCACTCTACTTGCTATGCTTGGGTGGCTTACCAAACGGCTTATCTCAAAGCGCATTACCCAGCAGAATATATGGCTGCGGTATTGTCCAATAATATGAACGATATCAAAACCATTACCTTCTTTATGGAGGAGTGTAAGCGGATGAAATTGGATGTATTGGGACCATGTGTCAATGAATCTTTTTATAAGTTTTCTGTAAATGATCAGGGGGCAGTACGTTTTGGAATGGGAGCAATAAAAGGGGTAGGAAAAGGGGCTGTGCAAACCATAGTAGAAAACCGAAAAGAAGATGGTCCTTATCGTTCTGTGTTCGATTTGGCCAAGCGTATAGACCTTCGTGCTGCCAATAAAAAAGCCTTCGAAAACCTTGCCCTTGCCGGTGGATTCGATACTTTTACCGATACCCATAGAGCACAGTATTTCCACGATCAGGGTGATGGTACAGTGTTTTTAGAAAAAGTAATTCGCTATGCTGCCAAATTTCAAGAAAGCAAAAACTCCTCTCAAGTGAGCCTCTTCGGCGAAGCTTCGGAAGTTCAAATTCCAGAACCGGTAGTGCCAGCTTGTGAAGACTGGGGAACGATGATGAAACTCAAAAAAGAACGAGAAGTGGTCGGAATCTTTATCTCCGGACACCCTCTAGATGATTTTAAATTGGAGTTGCAATCCTTTTGCAATGCCAACCTTCAAATGTTTTCCAATTTGGCGAATTACGAAAATAGGGAACTTACATTTGCTGGAATCATTACCGATGTGCGACATTTGGTAGCCAAAAACGGGAAGGGTTGGGCAATGTTTACTGTAGAAGATTATGAAGGCTCTTATGAGTTTCGGATCTTTGGGGAGGAATATCTCAAGTTTAGATACTTTTTGGTAATCGATTCGTTTACTTATTTCAAAGTATATGTAAAACCTGGCTGGGTCAAAAAAGAGACCGGACAAAAAGGAGAACCGAGATTACAATTCAATAGCCTTCAGCAATTGCAAGATATCCTAGACGCTATGGCGAAAAAAATCACCGTGCAGTTAGATATTAGAAATTTCAAAGAAGATCAATTGCAGTTTTTGCAACGTATGTTGGAAGAACATCCTGGAGAACACCATCTGCATTTTACCCTTTACGATATGGAGCAAAAAATAAAACTGAATATGCCAAGTCGCAGTAAGAAAGTGCAGATAAGCAATCAATTGGTTGAAAAACTGAAAAACCAACGAATTTATTATAAGATTAATTAATCAACAGCTAGAAATACCTACAATAATGTATGGCAAATCAAACGAGTTGAAAAATGAGGCTTTTAATCAACTCACTTAGTCACTAAAAATACTGTCCCAAGCCAAATACGATACCTTGATTGTTTCCACTTCCAATACCGATTCCATAATCGATACGAAGTATGGCGTTGTATATTTTTTTGTGCATCAGACGGAGACCTATGCCTGGGTATAGTTTGATGTTTTCACTTTTAAACATATCGGATATGGAACCACCAGCACTTCGCCAGCTACCTATGTCTACAAAAGTATTGCTCTGTACCACCCAGTTGTTGTTGTCGATAAGGCTGTGGCGGTATTCGGTATTGTAGCTAATTACACCAGTGCCCCTATCTATATCTAGTCCAACCCCCCGTATGTTTACATTGTTGTCGAGTGCAAAGGGCGCAAAGGGCGTTTCTTCATTGGAAGAAAATCCTATTCGAAAACGATTGGCCCAATTGCCCCGTTGGCCTATTCGCTGGAAGTAAAAAAAATCGTTCCATCCTATCACAAAATCATTTACACCTGACTTGTCGTTGGTGATATATTGTAGGGTAACTTGGTTTTTGAGACCATCGATATACTGATAATCGTAAGCCAATTTGTTGTATTCGTGAAACATACGAAATAAGCGTTTGTCTATATTCAATTCTGGCTTGAATGCATCCTCCGGACCGCCCTGTAAGTATTGGTAGTCTTCATTAAAAATATTAATACCAGTTTCTATGCGATGGTGTGTGTTTAGTTGGATTAAAGTCATCAGCTCCAAGGTTTTTATCTGGTAGCGATAATCGGCAGCAAAATCCCCAAAATAAACAGGCTCTTGGGTGGTGCGATTTTTGTGTCCTATAGAGATGCCTATGTTTTTGCCAAATAAGTATGGGGCATTAAATTGCATTTCGTAACTATTGAAAACATCGTGTTGGAAGTAGCCTCCTAGGCGCATTCCTCTACCCAGTAGATTGTGCTCGGCAAGTCCAATTTGTATGGCCAAGCTCTCGTTGTGGGTGCCGTATAAATTGCCAAAAGGAATGATAGTGAAATTTTCTACTACCCTATAAATTAGCTTGTAATTTCCATTTGCATTTTTTTCTACGGCATAGCTAGCATGAGCGATTGCGGGAAATCGTTGCAACCAGTTTTTGTTGTCTTCCAAAAGGGTGCTATCGAGCCTACTGCCCAATTCTATAGAAGATATACGTTTTAAAAATGCGGTTTTGGTTTTGCTGTTCCCTTCAAAAACAACCTCTTCAATTTGTTGTGCCCAGCCACTTAGACAAATACTGATGCTTAGTAGACTGAGATAATAATTCCATTTCATATACGCTTATTGTGCCTCAAAATTGGCAGTTAATAGCCTTGTCGTCCAATTATTGGGAGTGAGTTCAAATACCTTAAAAGTATACAATTTATTTTTAACCAATGTTGGTGCTGGGGATTCATTGAGATCCAAAACTACATTGTTTTGATTGCCATAGGTATAGCTACGATCACTAGAGATACCGCTGCTTTGTATATGGGGATTTTCATCGCTAATGAGATAAAGAAATTTGTTGTTTGGCGATATAGAGTCCCAGCGAAATCTCGGAGAAGCAGCTATAGAGTGATCGATACTTACTGTATTGCTTGTGCGGGTTTGATTTTCTATATGTTGCAATCGTATAGGTGGGGAGGTGTGCAATATTTTCTGATGCTCGAAGGTGACTATGGCCCAATGTGGCGCTAAACTGTCTATTTGGAATTCCTGATAAAATCCAGTATATAGGGCCGCAATAGTGCTGTCTTTAACCAATCGATAAGCAGCATAATCCAAAGAATCCTTATCTGCTTCTACTTGATAGTATAATCGAAAATCTGTGGCTCCAGATTTGGGGTAGAACAGAATTTTGACGCCATTTGCTTTGTCGGGATCGGAGCTGGCAACGGCCACGATACTTTCCATATTGGTAGTACGACCATCCAATCTGGTGTCGAGTGCATCCGTTTTGTACAGATCGTCTTTATCATTTCCGGAGCAAGCGAGTAAGAATAGCCATAAGATGCTCCACATTTTTGCTTTTAGAACTGTTTTCATGCTTTTTCGATTTGTTCGTTTCCCGATTTTTGGATAAGCTCCAAACTACCTTTGTCAACAGTTTTTGCTATATGTCGCTTATTGCTCATAGAATTGACGAAGTAGTTTTTCAGCTGGTTTGTTTTGAGGCGTAAAGCGGTTGTTTTTGATACCGCCTACTTTTTTGTGATTGGGGAACCACTTCCAAATAAAGCCACCTGCAAACCATTTTTCCGACCAAAAGCTTTCGAACAAGGCTGTCAGACAATTTGCTTGGGCTTCTATATTTACCTTGTCTTTGATGCGCTGCGAATCCCAAGGTCTTTTGCCAGCGTAATCTACACTGCGATACCCAAATTCGGTAAATAGTATTGGCTTTTTACTGATGCTGCTCCATTTTTGGAGTGATTTCTTATATAATTGTAAACCATTAATTCCTTCTTTTATTGTGGGTGTCTTCGAATTACTTATCGGAAAATACGCATCTACCCCTATATAATCTAATTCTTTCCAAAATGGAGTGTATTCGTATTCGTTCCAATTGGCGGCATAGGTAAGCTTGCCAGTATAGACTTTGCGCACTGCAGCAATGAGTTGTGACCAATAGGTAGGACGATGGGTAACAAATTGTTGTAGCTCTGTACCGAGACAGTATATTTCTGCGCCCAATTTTTGTGCTATCTGGGCATATTCGAGTATAAATCGACTATAGTTTTTTTCTAGTTGCTCCCAACTTTTGGTGTTGGGCATCTCTACAGTGCCAGTAAATATGCCATGACGCACCCAAATTTGTGGCTTTATCATAAGTTTAACGCCAGTCTTCCGTAGGGTTTTGGCGTATTGTTCTAGACCTTCGGCGGTTTCCCCAAACCATTGTTTATCTGAATTGAAATAGAGCTCTGGTTTTTGCTTGTCTGGTAAAAAGGCAAAAGGCATCAGACTGATAAAGTTTGCATTGGAATGTACTACCGAGATGGTATGGCTCTGATTTATAGGATGTTGTTTTGCAACATAGCTCAAACCATTGATTTTTTGTGCCAAGCCAAGCTGATAATTGCAAAACAACATTATAGACAATATGATGGTATGAAATAGTCTCATAATGCCAAGTTAACGATATTATTTTACTATGCGAAGCCCCAAATTGAAGGTGCTTCCCAAGCCTGTGTTGCTCCCGCTCACAAAATTGGTGTATAGGGTTTCTATATTTAAGGTTTTGGTAAGTTGGTATTTCAATCCACCGCCTACAGCAATATAGTCTTGCTCAAAATTGTTGTTGATGCTCAGTCGTTTGGAGTATTGTCCCAAGGCCAATACGGTAAATTTGGAGGAGGGGAAATAACTGAGAAAAACACCTGGAGTAAGGTTGAAACTATCGTTGGCAAAACTTCCCTGAACCGAACTATTGTCTTCTACTATAGAAGGCTTTCCAAAGTGATACTCTGCATTGAGCTCTGCAAAAAGTTGCCAATCATTTCCACCAAAAGTGTGGTCGAAGTAGAATCGATTCTGCCAAGTGAACCCATCTTGATCTAAAAACACCCCATCGCGAACCTCTCTTTTGCTCAATGGAATGAAAAAAGAACTTTGTACGGAGAAATTACCGATTTTTGCAAAAGGTTGAAATTTAATGGATGGTGCTATGGAAGTAATTCCCGATCGAGAACCTGCTATGCTGTTGTCTTTGAAGGCAAATACACTCAAAGGGTTGTCGTCGTTTATGGTATTGGATTTGTATTCCAAAATTAATCCCAGATTCACTCGCTTTTGAACGGAAGCCCCTTTAAAAACTTCCAAAGTACTTGTGAAAAAGTTTTGACGAGGCTCTTTTCCATCGCTAAAGGTGCTCTTAGTTTGGGTATACAAATTGTTGAACCATTTGATGTCTATCTGCTCTTTACCAATGAGTTTGGAGGGAGTCAAAGTTTGAATTATAGAAGCTTCTTGGGCATTTGCCATGTTCGAAATGATAAGGGCAAAAGCGAAACTACAAAGGAATTGCTTTTTCATTTTTCTTATTTTAATATGTTGATGTTCCAATTGTAAGGGAAATAGCTAATCTTGTATTTTCCTTCTAGTTTTTCTGTTTTATAGCTATTGATAAAATCGACTTCTGATTGATTGTCTTGGGTGAAATCTTCTTTGTACCATTTCATGATTTCGGAAACGACTAATCTTTTTTTCTTAGAATTTATTTGTATAAAGTAATCGCCGTTTATGGCCAATTCGGTTTGTTTTTCTAATTGGCTATTTAATGTTTCTGGTCGGTATGCTGTCGATATTAATGGTGGACAACCAATGGCTCCACACACCAGTACAAAATGGATCCTAGGGTCTTTGAATATAGGGCGCAAAAGCTTGTTTTCGATATCGTTTAATGTGATGTCTTTCCCTCCCAAAGCATAAGTGTCTTTGTCAAAAAATCCTGCCTTGTCTAATGGCGATTTTATTGGGAAATTGTCCACGATACCTTTAATCACGGCCAAATTGTAGGCATTGATCCAATAGGCTTGATAGGTCTTGGCATTGCTTGGCGCCAATCGAATGTTGGATGCCGTTTGCAAAACTTCTTGCAAAGGTTTGGGGTTGTCTACGAGCTTTTGATAATCTACCCTGCCTTGTTTCACATAAGTTTGAAAAAATTGATCGGATTGTTCAAAAAAAGCTTCTTCTTGTTGGGCATAAACCCCAATTTGTAGTAAAATGGTAATTAGTACAAAATATAGTTTCTTCATCTGTATGGTATTTTTTGATTTTTGGTGTATGCAATCCCAATAGGCGGTCTCAAAATACTTCATATTAGATCTTTTGTTCGTCAATGATGAAGGCATATTACGTCAAAAATCAATTTCTCGTGTTTTTCAGTCGGATGATCAGAATCTTCCTAACAAATTTGTTTAAAAAATTTAAAAAATTAATATTTTTAGTTAAGGATATGAATTTTATTACGACACTATGACAAAAGCAAATCGAGATATGCAGCATATTGTAATTATAGGCAATGGTATTTCTGGTGTCACCGCCGCACGACATATTCGGAAGCGATCGAAGGCTGAAATTACTATAATTTCTAGTGAGCATCCGTATTTTTTTTCGAGAACCGCTCTGATGTATGTCTTTATGGGGCATATGAAATTGGAACATACACAACCCTATGAAAATTGGTTTTGGAAAAAAAACAATATTCACCTCAAGCAGGCTCTGGTAAAAAAGGTGGTTCCCGAAAAACAATATCTATTGCTCCACAATGGAGACAAAATGGCCTATGATAAGCTTATCATCGCTACTGGTAGCAAGCCCAATAAGTTTGGCTGGCCAGGAGAAAACCTCGATGGGGTTCTTGGTTTGTATCACAAGCAAGACCTAGAGGCATTGGAAAAATATAGTAAAGATTGCAAACGAGCGGTTATCGTTGGAGGCGGACTCATAGGAATCGAAATGGCCGAAATGCTTAGAAGTCGCAATATTCCTGTAAGCTTCTTGGTAAGGGAATCTAATTTTTGGAATGGCGTTTTGCCCAATACAGATGCTAGTCTTATTCGAGACCATATACTAGACCATCATATCGACCTACGTCTCGATACCAATCTGGTGAAAATTTTGTCAGATGACTATGGACGTGCCAAAGCGGTAGTTACCGATAAGGGAGAAACCATCGCCTGTAATATCGTTGGTCTCACAGCTGGTGTGCGCCCTAATATCGATTTTTTAAAACATTCTGGTATCGACCTAGGAAGAGGGGTAAAAGTAAATGCTTATTTACAGACCAATTTGGCCAATATCTACGCCATAGGAGATTGTGCAGAGCAAATGGAGCCTAGTGGACAGCGTAGGGCAATAGAAGCAGTATGGTATACTGGTAGAATGATGGGGGAAACTGTGGCACAAACCATTTGTGGCACGCCTACAGCTTATGCTCCTGGAAATTGGTTTAACTCTGCTAAGTTTTTGGATATCGAATATCAAACATATGGGTGGGTCCTCAGCGAGAGACATAAAAAAGAGGAAGAACAACATTACCATTGGAGACATGCTAAAGAGAATATTGCCATTACCGTGGCTTATGATCGAGATAGCCTCCTTTTTTTGGGTATAAATACCTTTGGTATTCGTATGCGTCATATGGTATTGGATAAGTGGTTGAAAGAAAAACGCGACCTAAACTATGTATTGCGTCATCTTCGAGACGCCAATTTTGATCCAGAGTTTTATCGCCAGTATGAAGTGGAAATCGTAAAAGATTTCAACAAAAAGTATCATACCAATCTAAAAGCAGCAAAAAAAAGCTGGAAAAGAATTTTGAATTATGCAAACTAAGACTGTGTTTAAGAGTATACAATATATCGGACTGGTTTTGTTTCTGATAGGATTAGGCATTTTTTCTGCCTTGCCATTGGTTGGCGTTTGGAAATTGGAACAGGTGGTATTTCAGAACTACGTATCGGAAAAAGGAGTAAAAAGCACCTATTTTGTCAAAGAGATGGAAGCCAATATAGTGGGTGAGGAATTTGATCAAATCACCACTTTTTCCAAAGAAATAGCTGCTGTGTTGGACAAGACAAATACGTTTCACCGAAAAGAAAAGGCCTATAAAAAAGTGATTTATACCAGTGCTAGTGATATGAGTTTGGCATTGGGGAGATTGGCATACAAGGGGTTTGTAAAGGAGAATAAGGGGCTGATGTGGTTTTTGACATTTGGTTTGGGTATTTTGGGTGCTTTGATGTTTATACTACCACAATTGCAGTTGCTAGGCCCCAAGGGAATAAAAAACGATGGTATTTATCATCGTGCTGCTACCAATAGGGGTTGGATAGCTTATTTGGTGTGCTTCTATTTGGTTGCCTTTTATCTGGTCTTGTATTTTTGGCCGATGTACGCCCTCAATTGGACTTTTTTAGTAGACCCTATCAGTGTAGCATTGAGTGGCAATAGTGCAGGGCACTGGTTTGTATATGGTTTTATGTATTGTGTGATCATGGTGGTAATGGCGGTGCGGATGTATATCAAATACCGTCACAATGCGTATCAGGTGCTACGTACTACCTCGGTCTTGTTTTTTCAGCTTGTTTTTGCTTTTATATTGCCCGAAATCATGGTGCGATTGCAAATGCCCTATTACGATTTTAAAAATATATTTCCGTTGGACTATGATTTTTTCTTTTCTTGGAATCTCAAGTCTTTAATTTCTAGCGGAGGAATTGGAATTTTTATATTAGTGTGGGGAGTCGCCCTTACGGTATTAATTGTGCCCATCATGGTATATTTTTTTGGCAAGCGTTGGTATTGCTCTTGGGTATGCGGATGTGGTGGTTTGGCAGAAACCTTGGGAGATCCTTATCGACAACATTCTAGCAAGAGCTTGTTGTCTTGGAAGCTAGAGCGCTGGCTAATACATGGGGTGTTGGTGTTCTCTCTGGTGATGACAGCTTTTACGCTCTATAGTTTTTTTGAGAAAAGCAATCTTGTACTCGGCATCAAGACCAGTGATATACAAGCGGTCTATAGTTTTTTGATTGGCGCAGTATTTGCTGGAGTAATAGGAACTGGCTTTTATCCAATTTTTGGAAATAGAGTTTGGTGCCGATTTGGATGCCCCTTAGCGGCCTATTTGGGGATCGTGCAGCGATTCAAATCGCGTTTTAGAATCACCACCAACGGGGGGCAATGTATTTCGTGTGGCAATTGCTCCACTTATTGCGAACAAGGAATCGATGTAAGGTTTTATGCCCAAAAGGGACAAAATATAGTAAGAGCATCTTGTGTTGGTTGTGGTGTATGTGCAGCAGTATGTCCTAGAGGGGTTCTCAAATTGGAAAATGGACCAGAAGAAGGAAGAATAAACCCAACCGATATATTATTGGGAAATGAGATGAATTTAATGAACTTGATAAAATCTGAGAAATGAAAACAGTTAGATGGGTAAGTCTGTTGATCTGCTGTAGTTTATTGGTGGCTTTTGCACAAAAAAAGTATGTGAAAACCTATTTTGATACGGGAGAAATTCAATCCGAGGGATGGATGATGAATAAAACCAAATTGGAATATTGGACCTATTATTACAAAAATGGAAGCCCCAAAGCTACAGGACATTATACCAGAGGAAAAAAACATGGGTATTGGCGCTATTATGGCGAAAACGGAAAAGTAACATTGGAGGGCCACTATGTGCATGGCAAAAAAAACAAATGGTGGGTCTATTATGACCAAAATGGTAAACTAAAAAACAAATGCCAGCTCGTAGATGGTATCAAATCGGGCTATTGTTTGGTGTATCAAAAGCAAAAATTGAAATCCGCGATCAAATACAAAAAAGGGAAAAAGGTAAAAGAGTGGTATGATTTTAGTAGCTTTGCCCGCGAGAATTCCTTATCCGACCTGAAATGAGCCATATGGTACTTATCATACCTGCCTACAATGAAGCAGGGTCTATTGCTAAAGTAATCGCAGAAGTTCCAAGTGAAGTAAACCAGATCATAGTAGCAAATAACAATTCTACCGATGGCACCGATAGAGTAGCGGTAAAAGCGGGAGCTACAGTGGTGCACGAAAAGCGTATGGGATATGGTTATGCATGCCTTGCGGCTATGAAATATTTGGAAGAAGCATCCAAAAAGCCAGACATCGTCGTATTTATGGACGGAGATTATTCGGATTACCCAGAAGATCTCACCAAAATAGTCGCACCGATAAAAGAAGAAGGAATGGACTTTGTACTGGGAGCTAGAGTGAAAGCATATCGAGAGACGGGTTCGATGACACCCCAGCAGCACTTTGGTAATTGGCTAGCAACTAGCCTTATGAAGCTTTTTTTTGGTGCACGTTTTACCGACTTAGGTCCTTTTAGGGCTATTCGTTACAAAACCTTACTCGATTTGGACATGCAAGATAAAACTTACGGATGGACGGTAGAAATGCAGCTTAAGATTTTAAGAAAAAGATTAAAATATAAAGAGGTTCCTGTACGTTATAAGAAAAGAATTGGGGTTTCTAAAGTTTCTGGTACCGTAAAAGGTACTATATTTGCAGGAGTCAAAATCTTAAACTGGATTTTTAAATACACATTAAAAAAATGAGTCTGACAATCTCTTACATTATCATTGCACTATACAGTCTCGCACTTGTTCTTATCTTTCTGTATAGTTTAGCACAATTAAATCTATTGTTGAATTATCTGACCAATAAGCGTAAAGATGAGGTGGCACCAAAATACAATTTGTTGGATCCAAACGAAATACCTTATGTTACGATACAACTACCCTTGTATAACGAAAAATATGTGGTAGAGCGATTGTTGGATAACATTTCCAAAATTGAATATCCAAAAAATCGTTTAGAGATACAGGTTTTGGACGATTCTACAGACGAATCTATAGAAACTACTGCAATTATTATCGATCAATTAAAAGAAACAGGTCTCGATATTACCCATATTCGAAGGGAAAATAGGGTAGGATTTAAAGCAGGAGCTTTAAAAGAAGGTCTCGAGATAGCCAAAGGGGAATATGTTGCTATTTTCGATGCAGATTTTTTGCCAGATCCAGATTGGTTGAAGAAGACCGTTATTTATTTTAAAGATCCAGAAATAGGGGTAGTGCAAACCCGATGGGGACATATCAATAGAGATTATTCCTTACTTACCAAAATACAAGCTTTTGCCTTAGATGCGCATTTTACCCTAGAACAAGCAGGTAGAAATGCCAAAGGGCATTTTATTAATTTTAATGGAACTGCTGGTATTTGGAGAAAACAATGTATTCTCGATGCTGGAAATTGGGAAGGGGATACCCTTACCGAAGATTTGGATTTGAGTTATAGAGCGCAATTAAAAGACTGGAAATTTAAATATTTGCAGGATGTTGAAACTCCAGCAGAGTTGCCAGTAGTAATAAGTGCGGCTCGTTCGCAACAGTTTCGTTGGAATAAAGGTGGCGCAGAGAACTTTCAGAAAACTGTGTCTTCGGTGGTTAGTGCTAAAAATATTCCGTTTAAGACCAAATTCCACGGCGTAATGCATTTGCTCAATTCTTCCATGTTTTTGTGCGTGTTTTTGGTAGCCATACTCAGTATTCCTATGTTGTATATCAAAAATACCTATGGACATTTGGGTTGGATTTTTGAAGTGACGAGTTTCTTTATCGCTAGTACTATTATCCTATTTATATGTTATTGGTTTACCTATAAATCAATTCAAGGCAGTGGCCTCGACAATTTTGTGGACTATGTCAAGTTGTTTTTCTCCTTTTTCTCCGTTGCTTTGGGCTTCTCTTTGCACAATTCTATGGCTGTACTCGAAGGTCATATTGGCAAAAAGAGTGAGTTTGTGCGTACTCCCAAGTTCAACATCAATAATTTGGGCGATTCGTGGAAGAACAATAAATATCTGGCTAAAAACATATCGCCAAACACCATAATAGAATTTATGCTGATGCTGTATTTCTTGTTTGGTATGTATTCTGCGATTCCCCTCAATGATTTTGGATTGTTTCCATTTCACTTTATGTTGTTTTTAGGATTCGGATACGTATTTTACAATAGCCTTACTGCAAAAGCATAATAAAAGGATGCCACAGTATTTGCAATTACACAAATATGCAATACTTGTAGCTAGTATTTGTAGCCTCTTATACGTATATCTATTTTATTTTTTTGAAAGAAGTAATTTCTATGTTTTGCTTCTTACATATACCTTGCTGTTTATAGGACTGTTGAAGCTGGTACAATTCGAAAAATGGAATTTTAAATTTCTGTTTGGGGTTGGAGTTCTTTTCCGGTTAGTGGGACTGTTTGCCTTACCTAATCTATCGCAAGATTTCTACCGATTTATATGGGATGGACAATTGTTTCTACAAGGTATATCTCCATATTTGTCTTCGCCAAATCAGCTTATAGAACAAGGGAGTATCTCTATTCCCAATCAGGATTTGCTTTTTGACAAAATGGGTGCTTTGAGTGCATCGCACTATTCCAATTACCCACCACTCCATCAGTTGGTGTTTGTTTTAGGAGCTTGGATAGGAGGAAGTTCTATATGGAGAACTGTTATTTTTTTTAAAATAATCCTATTGTTGGCCGATGTGGGCGTATGGTATTTCGGGAAACGCCTGCTCGAAAGACTTCATATTTCTGCATATGCTATATATTGGTACTTTCTCAATCCGATGATATTATTAGAGTTTAGTGGAAATCTGCATTTTGAAGGACTGATGTTATTTTTTTTGCTGACAGGCTTGTACTGTTTGGCTATTAATCAATGGAAATGGGCGGCTATGGCCATAGGGGCTTCTATATCGGTAAAACTATTGCCATTGGTATTGCTGCCTTTCTTTTTGCCTTTTTTGAAAATGAAGAAGAGCATAGTGTTTTTTCTGTTGGTAGGCATTGTCAACATTGTGTTGTTTCTGCCGTTCTATACACCAGATTTTATAGCGCATTATTTGAAAACCATCGGACTGTGGTTTACTAAGTTTGAGTTCAATGCCAGTTTGTATTATATCGCCCGATGGATCGGTTACCAAATCACTGGCTACAATACCATACATATTATTGGTAAATACACGCCTTGGCTTGTAATCGCATTGGTAATGTGGTTTGCTTGGGCTAAAAGTAATGTGCATATTTCAAAGTTGCTTCAAAATATGCTGTGGTTTCTCAGCTCTTACTTTTTTATTTCCACCACCGTGCATCCATGGTATTTGAGTAGTTTGCTCATCTTAACGATATTTACAGGATATCGATTTGTACTAGTCTGGACTTTTGGGGTGGTATGGAGCTATATGGCGTATAGCGATCCGAGTTTTGCTGAGGCGCCTTGGGCACTTTGGATTGAGTATTTACCTGTTTTTTTGTTTCTAATTTACGAATTAGTTGTAAAAAACAGACTTAAAATTTGATACTCGTAAAAATATTCTTACCTTGTGCCAAAGTGGTTTGATTATATTAATTTTACTGCAGCAATCAGAAAGTTGAATTGAAAACAAATGACAACATATTATTTTCTACTGAAGTAGCTACATTGGCTACTGCATTTGTTTTTGTTCCCCGCCGCCGTCGCCCGTAAGGGTGTTTTTTTATTGCGGAGATTCGGTGCGTCCATCTCCTTTTCAAAAGAGAGATTTCAACAAAATATAACGATTTTACTTACTTATTATCATGCAAATATTTATTGCAGGCAAAAAGCATATTCGATATGCCGAGATCATCTGTGAAACCATTGCAGATTCTGCAAAAGTGAGAGGAACAGGTATCGCCAAGCGAACCCCAGAATATATAATTGCGAAAATAGAAAATGGCAATGCTGTAATTGCATTAGAAAAAGATAGGTTTGCTGGTTTCTGTTATATCGAACAGTGGGGACATGGCAGATTTGTAGCCAACTCGGGTTTGATTGTGCACCCCGACTTTAGGGGGCAAGGACTGGCAAAAAAGATAAAAGAGGCCATTTTTGATCATTCAAGAAGTAAATATCCAGAAGCTAAAATATTTGGTATTACTACCGGTTTGGCGGTGATGAAGATAAATTATCAGCTAGGATATGAGCCTGTTACTTTTTCGGAACTCACCGACGATCCCGATTTTTGGAAAGGTTGTCAAACTTGTAAAAACTATGATGTACTCACTCGTACGGAACAAAAAATGTGTCTTTGTACGGGTATGCTATACGATGCCGATAAAAAAAATAATTCAAAAAAACATCCTTATAGTAAAAAGGTATTGGAAAGATTAAAAAGAATCAAATTAACACTACTAAAAAAGAAATAATGAATAAGAAAAAACTGGTTTTAGCATATAGTGGCGGATTAGACACCTCTTATTGTATGGTGTATTTTGCACAAGAGTTGCAAATGGAGGTGCATGCTGTTACGGTTAATACAGGAGGGTTCAATAAAGAAGAAATAAAGGAAATTGAGGCTAAAGCATTGCAAATGGGCGCAGCTTCTTATCAATGTATATCGGCTTTAGATACATTTTATGATACGGTGGTGCGATTTCTCATCTACGGTAATGTTCTTAAGAATAACACCTACCCTTTGTCCGTTTCTGCAGAACGAATTGTACAAGCCATGGAAATTGTTAAAGCTGCTAAAGCAATCGGAGCCAATGCACTAGCGCATGGTAGTACTGGGGCAGGTAATGACCAAGTTCGCTTTGATTTAATTTTTCAAACCATGGCTCCGGATATGGAGATTCTTACCCCAATAAGAGATAAACAATTATCTAGACGAGAAGAGATTGAATATTTAAAGGAATATGGAGTGGATAAGGCATGGGAAAAGGCCAAATATTCTATAAATCAAGGGCTATGGGGAACTAGTGTTGGAGGAGCTGAGACTTTAACATCTCACGCTGCTTTACCAGAAGAAGCTTACCCATCAGCTTTAAACAAAAATGGCACAGAACAATTAAGTTTGCAGTTTAAAAAGGGAGAATTAGTAGCTGTCAATGGACAAGAAGATATACCGGTAAATTGCATACGGAAATTACAAAATATAGCCAAAGAATATGCTATAGGAAGAGATATTCACGTAGGAGATACCATTATAGGAATTAAAGGTAGAGTTGGGTTTGAAGCTGCTGCTCCTATGATTATCATTAAAGCGCATCATGCATTGGAAAAACATGTACTTACAAAATGGCAATTGCATCATAAAGAACAATTGGGTTCTTTTTATGGGATGTTGCTACACGAAGGACAATATTTAGATGCAGTAATGCGTGATTTTGAGGCCTTTCTTGAAAGCACACAAAGCAAAGTAGATGGGGAAGTGTATGTGCAATTGCACCCTTATAGATTTGAAATTTTAGGAATTCAATCAGACAATGATTTAATGGATGTAGATTTTGGAGCCTATGGGGAAATGAATAATGCTTGGACTGCCAATGATGCAAAAGGGTTTATTAAAATCACTGCAAATGCAGGAAAAATATATGAACACAAAAACCAGGAAAAATGATACAGGTTGGAATAATAGGAGGTAGTGGTTATACAGGAGGAGAAGTCATTCGTATTCTATTACGGCATTCACAAACTACAATTGATTTTGTGTATAGTACTACTAGAGCCGGACAGTTAGTTTCAAGCACACATGTAGATTTGTTAAGTAGAACTAAACTTAAATTTACAGGTTCGGTTAACCCCAATGTAGATGTGGTTTTTCTGTGCTTAGGCCATGGTAATTCTACAAAATTTTTAGAAAAGCATCCATTTTCTGCAGCGACAAAGATCATCGATTTGAGTAATGATTTTCGTTTACAAGAGAATCAACATTTAGGAGAAAAAACATTTGCTTATGGTTTACCAGAATTTCAGAAACAAAAAATAAGGCAAGCCAATGCAATTGCCAATCCTGGATGTTTTGCTACAGCGATACAGTTAGCATTGCTTCCTTTAGCTGAAAATAATCTTCTTCAGAATGAGGTGCATATTCATGCAGTTACCGGTAGTACAGGTGCAGGGGTTAGTCCTAGTGCTACTACTCATTTTAGTTGGAGACACGATAATGTTTCGTGGTATAAACCATTTACGCACCAGCATTTGGGGGAGATAGGGGAGACGCTGAAAACCTTGCAAGGGAGAGATGTGAAAATACAGTTTCTACCAATGCGAGGTATTTTTACCAGAGGAATATTTGCTACTGCCTATACCCAGTTTGAGGGGAGTTTAGAAACAGCCAAAGAAATATTTCAGGCATATTATAAAGAGGCTCCATTTGTATTGCTGTCGGATCAAGAAATTCAATTGAAACAGGTAGTAAATACCAACAATTGCGTGCTTCATTTATTGAAACATGAGGGGTATTTAATGGTGACTTCCATCATAGATAACCTCTTAAAAGGTGCTTCTGGGCAGGCGGTTCAAAATATGAACTTGATGTTTGGCTTGGAAGAAACTTTAGGATTGGATTTAAAAGGAAGTGCTTTTTAAAGGATAACCATAAAAAAAATAATAATGAAAGTAGCAATAATAGGAGCAGGAAATTTGGGCTTGGCAATAGCCAATGGATTGATACGTTCCAATGCCATCACACAGTTATATCTCACCAAAAGAGAAGTCAAGGCCCTTACTTCCTATACAGAATATGAAAATGTGTATGCCACAGCCGACAATGTATTGGCAACCAATAAATCGGATATAGTTATCATTGCAGTGCAGCCAAGACAGACCGCTGACATACTTGAAGAGATACGGTCTGTGCTCACCGATAAACATGTATTGATATCTGTAGTCACTGGATTTAGTATAGCTAAAATTGAGTCTATAGTCGGAGAAAATACTTTTGTAATACGTAGTATGCCCAATACTGCCATAGAAGTAGGCGAATCGATGACTTGCTTGTGTAGTAACCAACTAGGTAAGCAACGTATCGCTATAGCGGAAGCGATTTTTAATCGTTTGGGAACCAGTTTGATTATACCAGAAAACCAAATGCAAGCGGCCACAGTCATTTGTGCTAGTGGTATTGCTTTTTGGATGCGCTTAATACGTGCCACTACCCAGGGAGCGATTCAGTTAGGTTTTGAAGCGGATGAAGCACACCAATTGGCAATGCAAACAAGTTTTGGAGCCGCAAAATTGCTAATAGACTCAGGAAAACATCCCGAAGAGGAAATCGATAGGGTTACCACACCAAGAGGTTGTACCATTTCTGGCTTAAATGAAATGGAGCACCAAGGGTTAAGCTCTTCTTTGATAAAGGGAATTGTAACCTCATTTGATAAGATTAATGATATAAAAAATACTTAAGATGGAATTGTTTGATGTGTATCCCTTGTACCAAGTTTGTCCTGTAAAGGCAGAAGGGATTTTTGTATACGACAACAAAGGAAAGAAATATTTAGATTTATACGGAGGGCATGCAGTTATTGCTATTGGGCATTCACATCCCAGATATGTAAAGGCGGTACAAGAGCAGGTAGCGAAACTCGGTTTTTATTCCAATGCGATTATCAATCCTTTGCAAAGCGAACTTGCACAGAAATTGGGGAAATTGTCGGGCTGTAATGATTACCAACTGTTTTTGTGCAATTCTGGAGCGGAGGCCAATGAAAATGCTTTGAAGTTGGCGTCTTTTGCCACTGGAAAGAAAAAAGTTATCGCATTTAAGAATGGATTTCACGGGAGAACTTCGGCTGCAGTTGCGGTTACCGATAACCAAAAAATTCAAGCTCCAATCAATAAAGGACATGAGGTTATTTTGGTAGATTTTGACGACGAAATTGCATTGGAAGCTGCCATGAAACAAGAAGATGTGGCAGCAGTGATATTGGAATGCATTCAGGGTGTAGGAGGTTTGCATATGGCGCAGGCTGATTTTTATCGTAGAATACAACAATTGTGTAAACAATATGGGGTGAAACTAATAGCTGATGAAATACAATCTGGCTACGGTCGTACGGGAAAGTTCTTTGCTTTTCAGCATTTTGAATTGGAACCAGATATTATATCTGTAGCAAAAGGTATGGGTAATGGTTTTCCTATAGGCGGTATATTGGTGCATTCGGATATAAAAGCATGGCATGGTATGCTTGGGACAACCTTTGGAGGGAATCATCTGGCGTGTGCTGCTGCTCTTGCTGTACTCGAGACTATAGAAGATGAGAAACTGATGGAAAATGTAAGGCACTGTTGGGCATATATGAAAAGCAAGTTGGCAGGGATTCCTGAAATAAAAGGCGTACGAGGAATGGGGCTTATGCTGGGCTTGGTATTTGATTTTGAAGTAGCCTCTCTCCGCAAGGAGCTGATACATACCTATGGCATATTTACTGGGGGAGCCACAGATAAAAAGCTATTGCGCATATTGCCACCATTGAATGTGAAAGAAAAACATCTGGACATCTTTTTGGATGCCTTACAACAAATTTTAGCCAAAAAATAATGAATCATTTTTTAGATATAAGTTCTGTAGACAATTTGCAGGCATGGATGCCCGAGATAGCATCATTGAAAAAAGAACCATTGCAATATGCCGCCTTGGGAAAAGGGAAAACCCTAGGTATGTTGTTTTTCAACAGCAGTCTTCGGACCCGATTGAGTACTCAAAAAGCAGCCCAAAATTTGGGTATGCAGACCATGATAATGAATGTGCAAGAGGATGCCTGGGGGCTTAGTTTTGAGGATGGCGTAGTAATGAACACCAGCTCTGCCGAACATATAAAAGAAGCGGCGGCTGTGTTATCTGGTTATTGCGATGCTTTAGCTGTACGAGCTTTTCCTAGTCTTACGGATAAGGCAGCGGATATGCAAGAACGCATATTAAACGGATTTAAAAAATACGCTACAGTGCCCATAGTGAACATGGAGAGTGCCATGGGCCACCCATTGCAAGGTTTAACGGATGCTTTTACCATTTGGGAACAACAGAAAACGGAAAGACCAAAAGTGGTGTTGAGTTGGGCGCCACATATCAAACCTTTACCGCAATCTGTTCCCAATAGTTTTGTACTAGCTATGCAAGCCATGCCTGTGGATTTGGTGATTTGCAATCCAGTGGGCTATAATCTCAATCCTGATTTGGTAGGAGATACCCCGGTAATTCATGATCAGGAAGCAGCTTTTGCTGGTGCAGATTTTGTTTATGCAAAAAGTTGGAGTGCTTTTGAACCTTATGGGACGCTACCCATGGTAAAAGGAAATTGGCAAATAGACCAACATAAGATGAAATTAACAAACCAAGCCAAATTTATGCATTGCCTCCCTGTACGCCGCAATGTGGTTGTAAGTGATGCCGTATTAGATAGCGAAGCTTCTATAGTGATTTCTCAGGCCCATAATAGAACGTATAGTGCACAATTGGTGATACAAAAACTATTAAAACATGGAATGGAATGAGTTAAAAGTGGTTAAAATTGGCGGTAAGCTTATAGAGGAGGAACAGTTATTGGACCGAGCCTTAATTGCTTTTGCTAAAATGCCGCAACCAAAAATTTTGGTTCATGGCGGGGGAAGAAGTGCTACAGTATTGGCTAACAGGATGGGAATGGTGGCCAAGATGATAGATGGCAGGCGAATTACCGATGCCGCTACTTTGGAGATTGCTACTATGGTGTATGCTGGTTTGATTAACAAGAAAATTGTTGCAAAGTTGCAAGCGTTGAACCAGAATGCTATTGGGTTAAGTGGGGCCGATGGTAATTTAATTTTATCGAAGAAGAGACCTGTAAAAGAAATAGACTACGGTTTTGTAGGGGATGTAGAGAAGGTGTCTCTTTCTAGTATGATAAAATTGCTCGATGGCAAGTTTGTGCCGGTTTGTTGTGCACTTACCCATGATAAAAAAGGACAGATGCTAAACACCAATGCAGATACCATTGCTTCTAGTTTAGCCGCTGCGGGAAGCAAATGTTATAGGACAGAATTGTTTTTCTGTTTTGAAAAGAAAGGAGTGTTGGAAGATATTCATGATGATAGCAGTTTGATTGAAAAAATAGATAAACAGTTATATGAGAAGTTAAAAGCAGAAAAGCGCATTTTTGAAGGGATGCTTCCCAAGCTAGATAATTGTTTTACAGCATTGGAGGCGGGGGTGAATAGGGTGCATATAGGGAAGCTAGATATGCTAAAAAAGGAAACAAAACATACGGTAATTGCATTGTGATGGAAATACATAAATTAACGGAAAGGGCTATAAAATTGCTCAAAGAAATGATTGCAACTCCTTCTTTTTCTTCTGAGGAAGAAGGTACTGCAGCCTTGATTGAATTGTGGTTTGAAGAGATGGCTATTCCTTTTAAAAGAAAGGGAAACAATGTATATGCTTATAACAAATATAATGAAGAAGGTAAGCCTTGGCTTTTGTTGAATTCGCATCATGATACCGTACAGCCTAATAAAGCGTACACCAAAGATCCTTTTGCCCCTGAGGTAGAAGATGGTAAGTTGTATGGTTTGGGTAGCAATGATGCAGGAGGTTGCTTGGTGAGCTTGTTGGCTAGTTTTGCCTATTTCTACGCACAGAAAAATTTGCAGTATAATTTGGTAATTGTGGCATCTGCGGAGGAAGAAAGTTCGGGAGCAAACGGACTCAACAGTATGTTGGGTGTAATTCCGCCTATAGAAGTAGCTATAGTTGGAGAACCAACTTTGATGCAATTGGCCATAGCAGAAAAAGGCTTGGTGGTTTTTGATGGGTATATCTCGGGGACACCTTCTCATGTTGCACACCCGAACAACGATATGGCTATATACAAATTAATTTCGGTATTAGATTGGTTTCAACAATATGATTTTGAAAAAAAATCGAAGGTTTTGGGACCAGTTAAAATGACGGTAAGTCAGGTAAATGCTGGAACACAGCACAATGTGGTGCCGGCTAAGGTGGAATTGGTAGTGGATGTACGGGTAAATGATTGTTATACCAATACCGAAATTGCTACTATACTAGAAAGCGAAGCACCCTGTGTTTTGAAGGCAAGGAGTTTGCGCTTAAATTCTTCTTCCATACCAGTAGATCATCCTTTGGTAAAAGCAGGTTTGGCATTGGGAAGAGAAACCTATGGTTCGCCAACCTTGTCGGACCAGTCAGTTTTGTCTTGTCCTTCCTTAAAATTGGGTCCAGGAGATTCCACCAGATCACATACAGCAGATGAGTTTATTTATGTGCAAGAAATAGAGGAGGGAATTGCCTTGTATATTGAAATATTGAAACAAGTATTATAACAAATTGCGTGAGGGATAGAGCCATTGTTGGAGCTCTTTTAAAACCAACGATAGTGGTTTTAAAAAGCGACTGGCGAAAGCCCGACCCTTTGTAGCTTTAGCGGAGAAGGGGCACGCCCAAATAAAAATAAGTATGAAAATTTGGGAAAAAGGAGTAATGTCGGATGCTAAAATGATGGATTTTACCGTGGGCAACGATAGAGAGTTGGATCTATTTTTGGCGCCTTATGATGTGCAGGCCTCTATGGCGCATGCGCAAATGTTGGGAAAAGTGGGCTTGTTGGAAAAGAGCGAAGTGGTAGCTTTGGTTGGTGGTTTGGAAGAAATAGCCACAGAGATTTCCAATGGTGCATTTGCCATAGAAAAGGAGTTTGAGGATGTACACAGTAAATTAGAATATTTACTTACCGAACGTTTAGGGGCGGTGGGGAAAAAGATACATATGGCCCGTTCTAGAAACGATCAGGTATTGGTGGCAACACATTTGTATTTGAAAGATGCCTTATTGGAGATTAGAGATTTGAGCAAAGGTTTGTTTGATACTTTAATGTCTTTAGCTGGCAAATATGAAAAGGTGCTTTTGCCGGGCTATACGCACCTGCAAATTGCCATGCCTTCTAGCTTTGGATTGTGGCTTTCTGCCTATGCTGAAAGCATTATAGATGATTTACAGTTTTTGCAAGCAGCCTTTAAAATGGCGAATCAGAATCCTTTGGGAAGTGCGGCGGGCTATGGAAGTAGTTTTCCTATAGACAGAGATTTTACGACAGAGGCTTTGGGCTTTGAAAGCATGAAGGTAAACGTGGTTGCTGCTCAAATGGGAAGAGGGAAATTGGAAAAAACCGTATGCATGGCATTGGGCAATTTGGCAGCAACTATATCGAAGTTGGCGATGGACGTATGCTTGTATAGCAGTCAGAATTTTGGTTTTATCCGATTTCCAGATCATTTAACCACTGGGAGCAGTATAATGCCCCATAAGAAGAACCCAGATGTGTTTGAGTTAATTAGAGCAAAGAGCAATACTATACAGGCCAATTATGGTGCTTTACAATTGTTGGTGAATAATTTGCCAAGCGGATATCACAGAGATTTACAAATGGCTAAAGGGATTGTAATGGGAACTGTTGAAGAAACTAAGGCATGTTTGGAAATGATGCATTTTAGCATTGCCCAGATGGAAGTGGTTTCGGATATATTGGAAGACCCAAAATACACCTATTTGTTTAGCGTGGATACCTTAAATGAAATGGTGCTGGAAGGGATGCCGTTTAGAGATGCGTATAAGGCTTTGGCAGTGCAAATTGCCGATGGGAGTTATCAGCCAAAGACCAATTTAAATCATACCCATGTTGGAAGTATTGGAAATTTGTGTTTGGATAGGATAACTGAAAAAATGCATAAGAGTGTAGACTGGTAAAAATTGGATAAAATGGATGGAATTAGTTTTGAACAATTTCCCAATTGGCTGTTGAACAATGAAATGAACTTACTTTAATGCCATATTTTCTTTCAATTGCATTTTTTATATCATCACTATCTGGTTCTTTATCTTTAATTATCTCAACATTTGTTCCTTTAGGAATATTATTTGAGCTTTTAAGAAAAGTACATTTATATAAATTCATATGTAACTTTTGAAATTTTGTAAATAGAGGATTACGCCCCAACCATCATTTTTAGGTTGATCACTTCTTGCTCGGTGAGATAGCGCCAATGGCCTCGGGGAAGGTCTTTTTTGGTAATGCCTCCAAAGATCACCCTATCTAGTTTGACGATGGGATATCCCAAATGTTCAAATATTTGTCTAATGGTGGAGCTGCGACCGCTTTGAATTTGCAAGCCGATTTCGGATTTGGGTGCGTTGTCTATATAGCTGACTTCATCTGCAACCAAGGTGTGCCCTTCTATCTGAAATCCAGTTTCTAGCTTTCTAATGTCTTCCATTCTCATGTTTTTGGAAAGCGTAAGGTGGTATAGTTTGCTCACACGAGTGCCAGATTCGGCTATATCTTTTGCCATTTTACCATCGTTGGTGAGTATCATCAGTCCGGTGGCATTGCGATCTAGTCTTCCTACGGGGATGAGTTCGGATTTGGTTTTGACATTGTTTTGCACCAAGGCCATTACACTGGGTTTGCCATAGGTATTGTTGTCGGATATGGGTAGGTTTTTTGGTTTGTTGATGACCACGTACACCATTTTTTCTGGATTGAGGCGTTTTCCGTCAAATTTCACTTCATCGCTTGGTTTGACCTTGTGCCCCATTTCTGTAACTACTTTGCCGTTTACCATTACGTTTCCGGAGGCAATATAGATATCGGCATCTCTTCTAGAGCATACACCAGAATTGGCTATATACTTGTTGAGACGAATAAGCTCTTCCCCCGTTTTTGCAAGAGATTTGGGTTTGTTTGACTGTTTGTTTTGTGGATTGTTTTGGTTACTTTTTGGTTTTCTATTACCCTTGTTTGGTTTGCGCATGGCCCATTTTTTGCGCAAAGTTAGGTAAATGGAAAGATATAAGCCCTATTCCGCAAAAAATAGCTAAAATTTCCAGTTGGTTTTGTGAATGCTTCTTTCAAATTTTGCTTCTTCTGTATCCGCAAAGTTTTGAAAAAAGTCGATACCTGTTTCTTGTTCTAGTTGGTCTATGCTTACCAAGAAGGAAAATAGGGGCTTATTAGATTCTCGGTGTGGAATTTTAAAGGCAATCGCCATATGTTGGTCTCCTTTTTTTCGGTAAAGGATTTTATAGAAATAATCTGGAATACTTACAGCTTCCGTTCCTATGGTAGGTAGGTTGTGGTGTAAAATTCCGGCAGTTACCACTTGTATCTGCCCATATTTTTTTGCCCAACGTCTAGTTTGAATTTCTAGGCGATTCCAAACACCACTGTTGAAATCGTGATCTTGTGGACTGATATTGCTTGTGAGAAAAGTTTCGTTATAAGCATCTAAAGAAAATCTGCGATCTCCAGCCGGACATAGATGTCCGCGGTCGTAGCCAGAGCCTTTGTAATTTCTCCAATGGGCAGCGGTGGTATGCACCTGATCATCTATTTCAAAATATGGTCTTTTTCTATCGTCATTCGTGATGTGTTCTTTTTTTAGGGTATAGGCAACCCAGCCAGCTTGTTCGTGTTTTTCGTTATAGGCCAAGCTGTAGTTTTGGTGGTGTACAATTTGCATGCCATTGCTGCTTGGAAGCCAGTTTAGCGCATTTTTTGCTTTGGGAATAGTTGTTTTTGAAGCGGAATTGGAAAACACTTTGCCGTGGTTTTCGTACATCCAAAATAATACAATGCACAAGCCCATCATCATGGCGTATATGGTTCTGTAATTTGGTTTTTTGTGTCGTTTCACTATGAATAATTATGGGGTTAAAATTACACAAAACTTTGGATTTTCATCACTATCATTTATGGTGAAATCGGTTTGATTTCTATGCTCCGCTCTTTGGAAACACCTAATAAAAAGGCGTCATTTTCTCTGAAAATGACGCCTTTTCCTATAAATAACGTGAGTTCGATATAACTTACGCACACAGTTTATAAGGCTTCTGTGAAGATAATTTATGTCGAACTTACGTTAAATATGTTTTTTATCCTTTTACGCTGGAGGCAAGGCCGTTTTTGCGCACATTGTTCATTTGTAGATCTTTGAGTACTTCAATGGCTTCTTCTATGTAAACATCTTTACCGAGAGATTTGTGCCAACGCTCTCTGCGCATTTTGAGAATGGAGTCTTTTTTGATGAGATCCAATTCGTAAGGCAAGGATTGAAAGCTTAGATCGGTTTGGTATTTGTATATTTTATCAAAATACTCCAGTTTCTTTTTCTTTTGCTCGGTTTCTTTATTATAGACGTCGATTTGAAGACTGTAAACTTTTTGATCTCTCTGTTTTTTTATCCATTTGGCATTTTCATCTATGAGTTTCAGCTGAGGATTGTTTGCCATTCGCTTGCGACTTTTCTCTATGGTTTTGTCGTAATCGATATAACCATCCCAAATATCATAGTATGCAGCGCTTATTTTGTCCCAAGGCAAAGGATTGTTTTGGTCTCTTTCTCCGATGTCTATATAGCTGTACTGATCTACGACAGGGATATCGCTTTTTACACCTTCCAATTGGGTAGAACCACCATTGATACGATAGAATTTTTGAATGGTTAGCTTTAAAGCACCGAGTTTGCCGTGTTCGTTGTTGCGCACCAAACCATCCAATTCTAATACATTTTGTACGGTTCCTTTTCCAAATGTTTGCTTGCTACCCAATACGATGCCGCGTTTGTAGTCTTGCATGGCAGCTGCCAATATTTCGGAAGCAGAAGCAGATAGCTCGTTTACCATTACTACCAATGGACCATCCCAAAAGATTCTTTCATCTTTGTCTTCATGTATTTTTTTTCGGTTACCGGTAGAAAGAACTTGTACTATAGGACCATCTTCTATAAACAATCCGGCCATGTCGACTACCGTTTTGAGCGAACCACCTCCATTGTCTCGAAGGTCTAGTATAAGCCCGTCCATGCCTTGTTTTTTGAGTCGAATGATTTCTTCTTTTACATCAGCTGCGGCATTTTTTTGATCGTAGTCTTTGAAGTTGGCATAAAAAGATGGCAGATTGATTATGCCATAGGTTTTGTTGCCGTCATTTACTTTGGCACTTTTGGCATAAGACTCCTCCAATACCACCACATCCCTTACTACAGCTACCTCTTCTATTAATCCATTTACGCGTTTTACGGTGAGTATAACTTTGGTGCCTTTTGGGCCTTTTATGAGTTTTACAGCATCGTCTAATCGCATGCCAACTACATTTACAGCCTCTTCTTTTTCTTGTGCTACTTTGGTGATCTCATCTCCAACTTGTAGCAAATTACCACGCCATACTGGTCCACCAGATATGACTTCTGTGATTTTGATTTGACCCCGACGTTTTACCAAGCGTGCTCCGATACCTTCAAATTGTCCGGACATGCGCATATCAAATCGTTCCTTGTCTTGAGGGGCAAAATAGAAGGTATGTGGATCAAAGCCTTCTACTATAGAATTGATATATTGCGAAAACCAATCTTTGCGATTGAGATCGTCTACAAAATCAAAAAACTCGTCCAAGGTCTCCTTGGTAGACAAACGAACTTCTTTTTCTATCTCTTTTTTGGATTTCTTAGATTCTTTATCGTCCAACTTATCGCCATAGTCATCTATAGATGCGTATTTGAGTTGTAATCTCCAACGTTCTTTTAAGGCTTTTTTGTTGGATACAAATTCTTGGTTTTTGTAATCGATATTGATGCTTTCACTTTTGGTAAAATTAAATGGCTTGTCCAAAACTTCTTGGTAGATTTTTTTGGCTTCATTCATTCTTTGATTCAGACGATCGTGTACCAAATTGAAAAAGCTGATGTCTGTGTTTTTGATTTGATCGTCTATTTCCAAACGATATTTGTTAAATTCCTCTATATCCGAATTGAGGAAATACCTTTTGGTAGGATCGATTGTTTCTATAAAATTGTCAAAAACTTTTTGAGAAAACTGATCGTTGATATCCTTGGGGTTATAATGGGCTCTATCGAGTACATAAGAAATTAGATCGATAAGTAATTTGTCTTTATCTGGGTTTTCGAAACTTTTGTTGGTGAAGCTGCAAGATGCAACAGAAACCAACAATAGCAGGCAGAGATACACTAAATTTTTGTTCATAAATAATGTATTGATTAGGCTTTTTGATAAAATTAATGAAAAAATTGTGCCAGTTTGGAACAATGATACTAATTTTTTGTTAAATACTATAACGGAAGAATCCAGCCTAAATTATGTATTTTTGCTCCACGGACTTAAATACTAGGTTTAAAAACCGCTAAATTTAACTTAATTGCGTATTCAATTAAGAAAATATACTCTTTTTCAACAAATTGGTTAAGGTTGAGAATGCGCACAAAATATATTATATGAAAAGACCTTTGATTTTGGTGACCAATGATGATGGGATTACAGCGCCTGGATTGCAGGAGTTAATAGCCATCATGAAAGAATTGGGCGATGTGGTGGTGGTGGCCCCAGATAGTCCACAATCTGGTATGGGGCATGCGATTACCATCAATTCAATTTTGCATGTACACGAAGTAAAGATGGAAGGGGTGAAGGCTTATAGTACTAGTGGTACACCGGCCGATTGTGTGAAATTGGCAGTAAACGAAATTTTGGACCGACGACCAGACCTTTGTGTGAGTGGGATCAATCACGGTTCGAATGCTTCTATAAATATCATTTATTCGGGTACCATGAGTGCTGCCATGGAGGCTGGTATAGAAGATATACCTGCTATTGGGTTTTCCCTTTGCGATTATAGTTGGGATGCGGATTTTGTGGCTTCAAGGAACTATGTGCGTCAGATTACGTCTGAGGCGATAAAAAATGGTATCCCTAAGGGCGTCGTACTCAATGTGAATATCCCCAATGTGAAGGAAGAAGAGATAGAAGGAATAAGAGTTTGTCGTCAGGCAAAGGCCAATTGGAAAGAGACCTTTGACAAGCGTACCAATCCCTTGGGACAAGAATATTATTGGTTGACAGGTAATTTTACCCTGATGGACCAAGGGGAAGATACAGACGAATGGGCATTGGCCAATAATTTTGTCTCCGTAGTGCCTGCACAATACGATTTAACCGCACATCATAGCATACAACATATAAACAGTTGGGATTTATGATGAACACCAGAAAAGAAACAGGAATAGGATTGTTGGTAGGCTTTATAGCCAATACCCTAGGCGTACTTTTGTATATATTGTTATTCTCAGACTTAACGATAAAGAGCACCTTGGAAGCGGCTCACGAAAGTGGGCATTTGGGAAGTATCGTGGCTTTGGGGGCGATATTGAATTTGATCGCTTTTTTTGGTTTTTTGAGAATACATAGAGACTATAGGGCAAAAGGTGTTTTGATTGCCACAGTAGTAGCGGCTGTAGCCATATTGTTGTATAAAGTTGTTTTTTAAAACAAAGAGATGAAGTATTACATCATAGCAGGAGAAGCATCTGGCGATTTGCACGGTTCGAATCTTATCAAAGCATTGCGCCAAGTGGATGTAAAGGCCCAGATTCGATGTTGGGGAGGAGATCTGATGCAAGCAGCAGGAGGGGATCTAGTAAAACACTACAAAGAGTTGGCATTTATGGGGTTTATAGAGGTTGTCCGAAATATTCCTGCCATCTTCAAAAATATCGCATTTTGTAAAAAGGATATACAAAATTTTGCGCCAGATGCTTTGGTGTTTATAGATTATTCGGGTTTCAATTTACGCATTGCCAAATGGGCTAAAGCCAATGGTTGTAAAACCAACTATTATATTTCTCCACAGGTATGGGCGAGTCGTGCAGGACGTGTGCAAGCCATCAAAAGGGATATCGATCATATGCATGTGATTTTGCCTTTTGAGGAAGCTTTTTATGCCAAATACAATTATGAAGTTAATTTTGTAGGTCATCCGCTGATTGATGCCATTTCTCAATCGGAAAAAATAGATTTTAGAGAATTTAAACAAAAACATGGTTTAAATGAAAAACCAATTATTGCATTACTACCTGGAAGTAGAAAACAAGAAGTGAGTAAAATGCTGGAAATCATGCTTGCGGTAATAGATGACTTTTCAGATTATCAGTTTGTAATTGCTGGCGCGCCCAGTTTGGAACCTTCTTTTTATGAGACTTTTATTACCCATCCGGATGTGGCTTTTGTATATAACAAAACCTATGAGTTGTTACAAACCTCTAGTGCTGCTTTGGTAACCAGTGGTACAGCTACATTGGAAACGGCTTTGTTTAAAGTGCCTCAGGTGGTTTGTTACAAAGGAAACTGGATTTCTTATCAGATTGCAAAACGAATTATTACCTTAAAATATATTTCTCTGGTTAATCTGATAATGGATAGAGAAGTAGTAAAGGAATTGATTCAAGGAGCTTTGAATTCTTTGAATTTAAAAACGGAACTAGGTTTTATATTAAACGAGAAACGGGCGCAACAATTTGAAGATTATTATGATTTGGAAATAAAATTGGGCGGGGCAGGAGCTAGTTTAAAAGCAGCCTCTTCTATTTATGAAAAAAATAAGTAAATTAGTTGTACCGAGAAACCTACGAATTTGAATCGAACTGTTTTTATTATTAGTGTGTGTCTTTTGTTGACTGCTTGTTCAGTCCATAAAAAGCGAACCAAAAAACCAAGCCCCAAGAGGGTGGTCGTAGTGCATGAGGAGAAAAAGAAACAAACGGCCACTATAAATCGTCCCATAACCCATCTTACCAAAGCCGATCATATCGTAGAAACGGCATTGCAATATACCGGAGTGCGATATAAATATGGCGGAACTACCAAAAGAGGTATGGACTGTTCGGGCCTTATATATGTGGCTTTTCAAGAACACGAAGTGCCGCTGGAGCGTGTAAGTTATCGCATGGCACAACAAGGCAAAGCCATTGGCTTGCGCCAAATTAGAGTGGGCGATTTGTTGTTTTTTAAAACATCTAGAAAAAATCGCATCAACCATGTGGGATTGGTAGTTGCTGTAGGCGGAGATGGAATTCGATTTGTGCATGCTACTAGTTCCCGGGGGGTCATCGTGTCTTCCTTAAAAGAAGGGTATTGGAACCACGCTTTTGTGAAAGCCAGGCGGGTGTTGTAGAGGGATTCTTTTTTGTAAGCTATATAGGGTTATTAGATTTTCTTGTTTCTAGGGTATGAGACGTTTGTGGGCATTTCCGATGATTCGGATATGCAGTTTTTTTCTACTAGGCATTGGTGCGGCCTATGTGTGGGTGCCAGTACTTCCAACGTATTCCTTGTGGCTATTGTTTTTGTTGTTGGGGATGGCTTTAGGATGCCATTTTTTGGACAACCGTATGAAGTTGTCTGCCTATTGGACAGGAACGAGTATTTATTTGTTTTTTTTAGCTTTTGGATTCGTTTGGACAGGAATGCAATTTCCCAAAAACAATCCGCATCACTATACCCATAGACTAACAGATGGGGTGCAACAATTTGAGGGCGAGGTAGTGGAGGTTTGGAAGTCGAATAAAAAGAACCAACGCTATATTGTAGAATTGCACGATGTGGATGGACATCCAGTTAAGGGGAAATTGCTTTTGCTGCAGCCTAGGCAATTGGCGAAACTCTCCTATGGGGAACAGCTAGTGGGTTTAGGAAGATTCCGTGGATTCCAAAAACCAATGCATCCTACAGTTTTTGATTACGGCAAATTCTTGCAAAACAAAGGGGTATATGCCAAGATTCAATTGCGAGATAGTGTGCTAGTTCGCAGTGCAGGGGAAAGGCTTGGTATATTGGCCTATGGTTTGCAGCTTAGAACAAAACTTACTGCCAGACTGGCTAGCCTTTCCAAAAACGATGCTGCCTTTGGGGTAATTAAAGCCTTGTTTTTGGGAGACAAAAGAGATATAACTTCCGATATTTATAGCGATTATCAGGATGCTGGTGCCTTGCATTTGCTTGCTATTTCGGGTTTGCATATCGGTATACTCATGTTGATTTTGCGTTATGTCTTTGCATGGGTGTTTTGGGCATGGAATAAGGAGTATTTGGAATTGGTGTCTGTTTTGGTGGTATTGTGGGCTTATGCGGTATTTACAGCTTGGAGTCCTTCAGTAGTTCGCGCAGTGATGATGTTTTCCTTTGTTGCCATCGGATTGATACTACGACGTCCCAACAATATGTACAATACCTTGGCCATGGCTTTGTTTTTTATGCTGTTGTTGCGACCACTTTGGGTTGTAGACGTAGGGTTTCAAATGAGTTTTGTTGCGGTACTTGCTATAGTGACTATCATGCCAGTGGTAAAAAAATATTGGGATCCTGTGACCAGATTGGGAAGAAGGTTTCGAGATTGGATTGCTGTGGGATTTGCAGCACAAATGGGGGTGTTGCCTATTAGTTTGTTTTATTTTCATCAATTTCCGTTGTTGTTTGTTCTTACCAATGTGTTGGTATTGCCTTTTTTGGGAATGCTATTGGGTTATGGGTTTTTGGTAGTAGTATTGGCAAGCTTTCAAATTTTACCCCCATTTGTTTATAGAGGTTTAGAATATGCTATCGTAGGACTGAATAATGTCATCGGTTGGGTGGCGGCTATGGATGCTATGGTGATACGAGATATCGTTTGGAATATGCGACATTTGCTAGCTGCCTATTTGGTTCTTTTTTGTGTGGTGAGACTATTTCATTCTTGGGGGTATAGGCCCTTAAAACAGCTTTTGATTGTTGGTAATTTGGTGTTTTTATCGCAATTGGCGACCAAAATTTGGTGGAAGCAGCAAACCCAGTTATGGATCGTACAAGAATACGGTAAAAGTAGCTTGATGTATCGGGAGGGGAGTCAGTTACAATTTTATAGTGCTTCGGCTCCCAATGCCTATTTGATGGAAGCCTATAGCCTAAAACACCGCATAGAGGCGGTAACCGCACATCCGTTGCAAAACCGTTACGACTATCGGGGGAAATGCATATTGCGTATCGGTAGATCGGATGTAGTAAATTATCCTCTAGGCAAAGTAGATGTATTGTGGTTGACCGAGAATGCCAAAGTACATTTGGAACGTTTGCTGAAATGGTATCGTCCAAATTTGGTGGTTGCAGATGGTAGCAATTTTCCAGATGTAGTGGAGCGATGGAGAAGAAGCTGTGAAAAAGCAAAACTCCCATTTCATAATACTGCTGAAATGGGAGCTTTACAAATATTTTAATTGGGATCTATTTTAATGCACGCCGTGCATCATTTTCTTTATCCAATTATTAATAAGAATTAAAATAAAACCGACGGTAGCTGGCACTATTGTAAAAATGAGGAAGAAACCGCTCATAGAATATTGTTCAACAATGCTGTCTATAGATCCACCAACGAGTTGAGCCAAGTAATTTCCTGTTGCAATGGCGATGTACCAAATGCCAAACATTACCCCTATTTTTTTGGCTGGAACCAGTTTGGATACATAAGAAAGACCAACTGGTGATAAGCATAACTCTCCCATAGTATGGAATAGATAGGCGAGCACAAGCCAAATTACGCTTACGGTAGCGGTTTTGGCTCCTTGTGGTATAGTTGATGCCCCATAAGCTAAAGCAGCAAAACCAAGCCCAAGTAAAATCATTCCCATGGCAAATTTAATGGCAGCAGAAGGATTGTATTTGCTTTCCCAAATTTTGGAGAACAAAGGTGCAAGTCCAATAATAAATAAGGAATTTAAAATAAGAAACCAGGAGGCTTCTATTTCCGCAGTGTCTTTAGGAAGAATAATACTTAATTTCCATAAGGCAATAGCCCAAATACCAGCAAAACTAGTCGCCAAAAACATATTGGAAAGGGAAATCTTATTAAAGGTTTGCCCAAAGAGTTTAAATAAAACCCAAGTAATTATTCCAAGAGGTACTATTGTAATTAAGGTGTCTATAACTTTAAAAGTTATGGCAGCATTTCCTTCTAAAGCTCTTTGGGTAAAATCTCTTGCAAAAAGAGTCATGGATCCACTAGCTTGTTCAAAAGCTGCCCAAAAAAATACTACTAAAAAAGCCAAAATACCTACCACAATATAACGATCTGTTTGTACGTCGGCAGGAACTTTTTCTTCTACTGGTTCTGACTCTGCAATAGCATCAGAAAGATCTATTTTCTTAGAAGGCTCTTTGCCAACTTCTCCAAAAATAGATCTGCCAAACCAGAATTGTAACAAACCCATTAGCATGAAAATACCTGCTAGGCCAAATCCGAAGGAATAGGCCATGTTACTGGCAATAAATCCACACAAAAGAACACCAAGGAAACCACCAGCATTTACACCCATATAAAATATGGTAAAAGCACCATCTTTTCTTTCCGGGTATTTGTCGTACAAACCACTTACAATAGAAGTGACATTTGGTTTAAAAAATCCGTTTCCAATAATAAGGAAACCAATACCTACGTAAAACATCATTTCGGTTTCGAAGGCTAAAGAAGCATGACCTAATGTCATTGCTAGGGCGCCTAAAGCCACAGCTTTTTGGTATCCTAAGAACTTATCTGCTAAAAATCCACCAATAATCGGTGTGAGATATACGGTACTGGTATAAATTCCTAATAGTCCGAGAGCTCTTTCGTTGCTCCATTCCCATCCGCCTTTCGAAAAAGGTGCGGTTAGAAACAATACAAATATGGCACGCATTCCATAATAGGAAAAACGCTCCCACATTTCGGTAAAAAATAAAACGTATAATGCTGGTTTATGTCCTAATAGGCTAAACTCATTATCTTTTATAACTGCTGGCATAAAAGGGGCTTTTGTGTTAATTGTTATCTGCTAGTTCGAATCCTTCGGTTTCGTCGTTTTTGGTTCCTTCCATGTCTTCAGCGCCATGGGTAAGACGTTTTAAAGGTTTGATGATAAGAATTACCAAAATTCCAAAAATAGTGCAGAATATTGCGATACCAGTAAATATGGTAAATTCGCCAAGTTCAGATGCAGATTCACCTAACAGACCAGCAACTTTGTTTCCTAAACCAGTTGCTGCAAAATATGCTCCCATCATAAAGGCCATCCATCTTTCTGGTGCCAATTTGGTAATAAAAGAAAGTGCTACAGGAGAAGCACAAAGCTCTCCTAAGGTGTGAAACAAATACGCTAAAACCAACCATTGCATGCCAGATTTGGCAACAACTTCACCAGCAGCATCATACCCAACTTCTTTACTAGCAAAACTCATGAATAAAAAGCCCCATCCCATGATGATAACTCCTATAGCCATTTTGAATAAGGCAGAAGACTCTTTGTTTCTGTTTTTCCACCAAATCCAGATGCTTCCTACGATAGTTGCAAAAATTAAAATAAACAAAGCGTTTACAGATTGGAACCAACTTGCAGGTACCGAAAAGCTTCCAAGAGCTAAGTCTGTTTTTTGCTTTGCATATACATTCATAAGTCCTCCTGCTTGCTCAAAAGCACCCCAGAAAATGATAATAATTAGAAATGAAAGATATGTTACTAGAATTCTGTCTTTTTCTATTTTATTTCCATCGTTGTAAACCACTATAGCTACTCCAACAGCAAAAGCAATACCAATAATGAGTAAACCATAGTCCCACGCCCCATAAAACGCCCAAACAAAGGCACCAACTAGAGCAGTAATTGTAAAGCCAATTAAGGAGTTTGTGTGACTAAAGACAGACATCAAAAGGTTTTTGTCTTCCCCTTTCTCCGCATCCGCACGTTCGTCTACTACAAGATTTCCAACATGCTTTAGGTGCTTCTGACCTAACCAATAAGTTAATTGGCCTAATGCCATTCCAATACCAGCAAGACCAAATCCATAATGCCAACCAATATTTTCTCCTACATATCCAACCAAAATGGCAGAAACAGCAGCTCCTAAGTTAATTCCCATATAAAAGATATAGAATCCCATGTCTCTTTGGTTCTGTTGATTTTTTGGGTATAGTCCTCCAACCATGGTAGAAATGTTGGGTTTTAACATACCAACACCCATTACAATAAGAATAAGGCCCGTGTAGAACGCCCACATTTCTTCTATTGCCAATACGCTATGCCCGGCAACTAGCAATAAACCTCCGACAAATACCGATTTACGTTGCCCTAATAATTTGTCTGCTATGATCCCCCCAGGGATAGATGCTACATATACAAACATGGTGTACCATCCGTAAAGTGCAATAGCATTATCATTAGCCCAACCCAGCCCAGGGTTATCACTTGCTGTTTCTGCTACTAAGTATAATACCAAAATGGCACGCATACCATAATAGGAAAAACGCTCCCACATTTCTGTTAGAAATAGGATGTACAATCCGACAGGGTGACCAAATAGTTTTTTTTGGTTTTCTAGAGCTGTATCTGTATTCATAGTTAATTTATTAATTATATAATTAGGAGTTTATCCTTTAATTTTGTTAGTCGCTGGTACTTCTTTTACGTCTGAGTTTCTTTTATCCCCTAAGTTTTGGTCAATAAAATTGGTCATTTTGTTGTACAAATGAATACGCGTGTTGCCACCGTAAATACCGTGGTTTTTGTCGGGATATATAGCCCAATCAAATTGTTTATTTGCTTGGATTAATGCCTCGGCCATACGCATAGAGTTTTGTACATGTACATTATCGTCTCCAGAACCGTGTACTAACAAATACTTTCCTTCTAGTTTTTCTGGGTAGTTAAACGGTGAATTGGCATCGTATCCTTCTGGGTTTTCTTGTGGGGTACGCATGTATCTTTCTGTATAAACCGTGTCGTAAAAACGCCAAGAAGTAACTGGAGCTACGGCAACAGCAACTTCAAATGTATCTGCTCCTTTCAACAAACAATTGGTAGACATATGGCCACCAAAACTCCAACCCCAAATTCCAGTTCTGGTCTCGTCTATATACGGAAGTTTGCTAAGTTTTTTGGCAGCAGCTATTTGGTCTTCTGTTTCGTATTTTACCAAGTTCATATAAGTAGATTTCTTAAAGTCACGTCCTTTAAAACCAGTGCCACGACCATCTACGCAAACTACAATATAGCCTTTGTTGGCCAACATTTGATACCAGTAATCGTTTGCGCCATTCCAACGATTGGCAACCGATTGGGAGCCAGGCCCGCTATATTGCGTCATAAACAAGGGGTATTTTTTGTTAGGGTCGAAGTCTTTTGGTTTCATCATCCACATATTTAGATCATTTCCGTTGATGGAAAGGGTGCTAAATTCTTTGCTAGCTGTTTGGTAGTTTTCTAATTTTTTGAGCAAGGCATTGTTGTTCACTATTTCTTTGATTTGTTTACCATCTTTCGCTTTATTCAAAGTGTAAGCAGGTGGTGTAGTGCTTGAGGAATGGGAGTTGATGAAATAAGAAAAATTGGCGCTAAAGTTCGCGTTATTTTGCCCAGTTCGCTGTGCCAAAGCACGTTTTCCCTTGCCGTTTATACCTATAGAATACACACCTCTATTGATAGCGCCCGTTTCGGTAGATTGGTAGTAAATTCTTGCGTTTTTAGGATTAAAACCATAATAATTGGTTACCTCCCATTCTCCTTTTGTGATTTGACGTATTTCTTTTCCAGTTTTGTCGTAGAGATATAAATGATTGTAACCGCTTTTTTCAGAATTCCAGATAAAACTATTGTTGTTTAAAAACGTTAAATTATCTACAGTTTCTATATAAGCTGCGTCTTTTTCTTCTAGTACAATTTTCTTGGTATTGTTGTTAGTGTCTACAAAGTAAAGTTTGATGTGGTTTTGGTGTCTGTTTAAAACTTGAACGCTTAAAATGCTACTGTTTTTAGTCCATTTTAGTCTAGGTATATAATAAGCGTTATTTAGGTCAACTGCTACTGTTTTTGCAGTATTCAAGTAGTGCATGTGCAAGGTAACTATGGCATTTTTTTCACCAGCTTTAGGATATTTAAAACGTTGTTGCGTTTGGTACAACTCTTGGCCATATAAGTCCATAGAAAATTCGGGAACATCGGTTTCGTCAAACCTCAAATATGCAATTCGCTTGCTGTCTGGGCTCCACTGGAATGCGCGGACAAATGAAAATTCCTCCTCGTATACCCAATCGGTAATTCCGTTAATGATTTTGTTTTTCTCTCCATCCTTGGTGATTTGTTTTACAGTGCCATCTTCCAAATCTTTGACGTAAATATTGTTATTAAAAACAAAACCTACTTTTGTTCCATCGGGAGAAAAAGTAGGTTCCTGTATTTTTTGATCGTAGATAGCAGTAAGTTTTTTCGATTTTAGATCATAAACAAAATACTTTCCAAGTCGAGATCTTCTGTAAATGGCCTCCACATCGGTAGCCAATATAAGTTTGGACTCGTCTTCGCTAAAGTGGTAAGAAGAAAAATAATTGACCCCTTCTAAGTTGGCCGAATGGACTAAAGTGGCTATTTTTTCTAGGTTTTTGTATTGGTACTTGTCTATGGTCATTATTTTGTTTTGACGATCAAAGTTTTGTACGGTGTAGTGCAAGCCGTCTTTCATGGAGTGTAGAACATCCATTCCTTTGGTGCGAAAACTGCCGTTGTAAATAGATTCTATAGTGATCTCTTTGGTCTCTTCTTGTGCGTGTACCCATTGTATTGCAGCAAAGACAACCAGCAAAATGTACTTTTTCATTTTCGAAATCGGTTAGTAGTTAAATAATTCTTTTTCGTTATTATATTTTATTTCGCTTTTTATTGCAAAAATCATAAAAGTGATCAAGTTTACTAATATTTTGTCAAAATACTAAACTTTTTCAAATATTAATTGCATTAAATTACCTCAAAAATATAGGGGATATCCAAAAATGTTTAAAACAGTACTGAGGTGTTGTAGTTTTCGTGTTTGTTTTGGGGAAATTCCTACGCATACGCATGTATCCGTATAATAGGATTTAGTATATATTTGTGGTTTGAAAACATTGGATATGAATTTGGAGCCTGTACAAGGATTTTCTAAGCTGAGCAAGACCGATAAAATTGCTTGGCTAGTAAAACACTATAGCAAAGATGCGGCAAAAACCCAAGCTATATTGGAACAATACCATCATGTAGATACCAATTTGCAACAATTGCATGATGAGTTTATCGAGAATACGATAAGTAATTATTTTTTGCCTTTGGGTGTTGCTCCTAATTTTTTGATCAACGAACGCTTATATGCGATTCCCATGGCTATAGAAGAGAGTTCGGTAGTAGCTGCTGCTTCTAAGGCTGCCAAGTTTTGGTTGAAACGAGGTGGTTTTCGTGCTGAAGTTTTGGATACCCAAAAAGTGGGTCAGGTGCACTTTTTGTTTGAGGGCGAGATAGAAAAGCTGCAAACTTTTTTTGAAGCAAACAAAAAGATGCTGCTCGACAGTCTGGCACCACTTACCAAAAACATGAAAAAAAGAGGGGGCGGTATACTCGATATGCAATTGGTAGATAAAACCGCAGCATTGCCACATTATTTTCAGTTGCATTTGACATTTGAGACCTTGGATGCTATGGGTGCCAATTTTATCAACTCTTGTCTAGAGCAGTTAGCTGCTACATGGAGGAAATTGGTATCGGAAGAAGCCAGTTTTGCGGGTCAATCCATAGAGATAGTGATGAGTATATTGTCCAATTATGTTCCCGATTGTGTGGTAAGGGCATCTGTAAGTTGTCCTGTAGAGGCTTTGGGAGACAATGCGGAATTGGGTAAGGCTTTTGCAGAAAAGTTTGTGAAGGCGATACGAATTGCTGAGGTAGAGCCCTATCGTGCGGTAACGCACAACAAAGGCATCATGAATGGCGTGGATGCGGTAATATTGGCAACTGGAAACGATTTTAGAGCTATAGAGGCAGGGGCACATGCCTATGCTGCCAAAGACGGTCGGTATACCAGTTTGACGCATGCCAAGATAGAAGGGGATCAGTTTCGTTATTGGATAGAAATGCCATTGGCATTGGGTACTGTTGGAGGGCTTACCAAGCTACATCCATTGGTAAAAGAAGCTTTGGTGCTACTGCAAGAACCAAGTGCAAAGGAGCTAATGCAAATTGTGGCAGTAGCTGGATTGGCACAGAACTTTGCTGCGGTGCATTCTTTGGTGACTTCTGGTATTCAAAGAGGACATATGAAGATGCATCTAATGAATATGCTCAACCAAATGCAGGCTACAGCGGACGAAAAATTGGTTATCGCTAAGTTTTTTGAGAACAAAACCATTACACATGCTGGAGTGGTAGAAGCCATAGAAAAGTTACGTTTAGGAAAGCTTGAAGAAATATCTTAGTGCAGGCTTTTGGGTGATTCCAATATAGACATTGTTTAAATATCAAGAAGAAATAGATATGAAAACTTTTTTTGGTAACGGTAAGTTATTGCTCACTAGTGAATACGCAGTTTTGGATGGTGCTTTGGCTTTGGCTTTGCCTACCAAATTGGGGCAATGGCTAATAGTAGAAGAGACCCAGTCCAACGAGTTTATGTGGTTTGCCTATACTATTGAAGGCAATTGTTGGTTAGCAAAAAAATATAGTATGCAACAGCTTTCTTCCTCTGCAGATGGATCGGATATGCTTTTGGGTTTATTGCAAGCGGCAAAAAAGCTACAACCCGATTTTTTGTCTGGTAAAGGCTATATCGTAAAAACATTTTTGGAGTTTCCTAGGCTATGGGGTTTGGGTACTTCTTCCACGCTTATTCACAATCTGGCTTCTTGGGCCAATATCAACCCTTATGATTTGTTGCGCAATACTTTTGGGGGGAGTGGTTATGATTTGGCTTGTGCGGCCTCGGATAGTCCTATTTTATACCAATTAAAAAAGGGTTTTCCAGTTGTGGAATCGCTACATTTTGATCCATCTTTTCGGGCTAATTTGTATTTGGTTTATCGCAATCAGAAACAGGATAGTCGAAGAGGAATAGCTGCCTATAGAAAGGAAGCTGGCAATAAAACAGTATTGGTAGACCAGTTGACTAGGCTTACCAAGCAGATTATTGTAGCCGACAGTCTAGAGTTGTTTGAAGGCTTGTTGCGAAAGCACGAAGCCATACTGTCTGACTATATGGGGATTCCCAGTGTGCAGGACCAGCTTTTCTCAGATTTTCCGGGGGTAGTAAAGAGTTTGGGGGCATGGGGAGGAGACTTTGTTTTGGTTACTGCAACTTCCGACCCAAGCAAGTATTTTATAGAAAAGGGATTTTCAACTATTTTATCCTATGATCGATTAATGGCATAAAAAAAAGTGCCAACTAGCATTGGCACCTTTTCGATTTGGGGTTTAGTCAAATCATTACTTAAACCACAAGTATCATAACCTCAGTACAAACATAACTTCATTTGGAGGATTTTGAATCGGGTTTTCTTTTAATGAACGAAAGGTGTAGACCAATGGTAGATCTCTATCGGTAAACAAAAAGTGTGCGAAAAACCAGTCATAGAAATGCGCTGTGAGACCTTGTGTTTTCGGGGATTTCGCAATCAGTGATATTAGATTATAGTTCGTATAATTAGCATAAATCCTATGCGTAAAAAACTTTTTTGTTTAGGATACAAAAGAAGTTTAAGGGCTTATCTGCTTGGAATAAAAAAAGGCTGTTCGGGAAGAACAGCCTTTTTTCGAATATTGTGTATATGGAGATACGCTAGTAGAAAGAAGCACGATTGTCTTCTATCTTGGCTTTTTTCTTTAAAGCATTATATGCCCCATAGTTTACACGATTTACTTGTTGTGTCTGCAAGGAATTTTTGTAAGTAATATAATTTTCCAGTTCGGTAGCTGGAGTCTTTTTGGTAAGTTCTATCATAAAAACGCCTGTCTCTCCTTCCAAGAGAATCGAGGTTTGACCTTCTTCTAGTCCGAATGCGGTTCCAATTACGAAAGGCTCTCTACCAGCTCCTCCAATGGTTGGAGATTTCATGCTGATAGCAGAAGTAGAGCTGGTGCCTGTATTGTTTGCGGCAGCAAGACTATTTAGGTCTTTGTTGCCACGATTGGCGGCGATAATTTGCGCTGCTTTTTTCTTCTTACGCAAAATAGGAAGTACGATTGTAGAAGCGTCTTCCGCCGATTTTACGCCTTCTTTTATTTTGGCAGTTAGCTGTACTACGGCATACCCATTGTTTAGGTTAAACCTTTTGATATCTCCAGTTTTGGTGTCGTTTTCAAAAGCCCAGCGAACGATAGCTCTTTGTGCGCCAATTCCAGCGAGGTTTTCCTCCATTTCTTTGATGCCATTTACAGGGCGAACATCATAACTAGAAGTCTTGGCAGTTTCTTCAAAATCTGCCCCTTCTGAGGTTTCCATTTCAAACTTGGTGGCGTTGGTAAAAATCGTATTGACCGTTTCTTCGGATGGGCTGATTTCTCTGGCCATATATGCTAGCTGCACGATTTCTTCTTTATCTTCTATATGCACGATATGGAAACCAAAGTCGGTTTCTACCATGCCGATTGTTCCAGTATCGTTGTTAAAGGCAAAATCGTTGAAAGGGCCAACCATCTGTCCTTGTTGGAAAAATCCGAGATCCCCACCGCGGCTTGCGCTTGGACCATCGCTATTTTCTTTGGCTAGATCCCCAAATTTTTCGACATCCTTTTTGGCTTCTGCCAAAAGTTCTTTTGCGCGAGATGCAGCATCTTCTTTGCTGCGGGTGATACTTTCGTTTGCAGATTGAGCGCCTTGGTAGGCAATGAGTATATGGCTTGCTTTTACAGAACCGTTTTTTCTGCGCCCCATCATGCGGGCTACTTTGAAGTAGTCTCCGTCTCGATAGGGGCCGTAAACCGAACCAACTTGCATTTGCATTAAAGTATCTGCAACTCTGGCGGCTAAAGCTTTTTTAGCAACATAGGTGGTATCGAATTTGATATCTGAGTTGGCGATCAAAAAATCTTCCATGCTGGTGGTATTTCTAAAGCCAGCAGCGGTAGTGCCATACTCTTCTTTATCTTCGATAAGGGCTTTTATGCCATCTTCTATGCTTTTTTCGTCTTCCAAAGAAGCTTTTTCTTCGAAGAAAACGTATCGTATGCTTCTTGCTTTATCTTGCTTGTATTCGTCTTGGTGTGCATCTACATATGCACGGATTTCTTCTTTAGAAATTTGTATGGTAGAATCGGCTATAGAGGTGTACGGAATGCGTACATATCGGAAGTCTACTTTTTCGTTGTTCAATAGGTATTCCAATTTGCCCTCGGCCAAAGTAGCATTGGTGCCTAGCTTTATCAGGTCAAAATACATTTGTTCTTTGGCGCTGCGAATAATCCCAGCTTCTTGTACCAACCAATTTTGGTATCCTGCAGGGTTGTCTTTTTTGAGGCCGTTGATATAAGCAATAAATTTGTTTTCGTCAAACAAGCCAGCATCGTCTAAAAAACGAGGGTCTTGCATATTAGATGGATTTCTTTTGATGACGTCGATTATTTGATCACTCTCGATATTGAGTCCTAGTTTTTGAAACTCTTGAGCCAATATTTTTCCGCGAACTTGGTTTTCCCAAACGGTGTTGCTTACTTGTGCGTTGGAGGCTCCTGGTCCGTACATTTGGGAGGTGCGCTCTACTTCCTGATTGAATTCTTGACGGTTGATGTCCTCTCCGTTTACGACACCTACTACGGAATCGATGCTAGTACTACCGCCTTTGTTGATTACATCCGAAATTACAAATGCAAATAAGGCTAATCCTATAATGAGGATAAGCACTGTGGTTCTCTTTCTGATTTTTTCTAGAATAGCCATCTAAAATCGCTGTTTAATAAAATTAATGTGGGCGAAAATACCAATTTATTAGCAATAAAAAAAGGACTTTTCGAGTTTCGCTATGGCGATATTGATATTTTGTGGTGAGTTGTAGGGAAGTTGTTGCGAAATAGTAGTTTGAATGGGTTGGGACGCCGTCTTAGTTTTCGTCTATTATCTGGAGTCGAACTAGGTTGATTTTGGTGTCTGTTACCTCTTCAATTTTGAAAAGATAGGAGGCGATTTTGATCATTTCCCCTTTGTCTGGAATGGATTCGGTGTTGGTGACCAGCAAGCCGCCTAGTGTTTCGTAGTTTTCGCTTTCGGGTAGTTGTAATTTGTAGGTTTCGTTTAGATAATCTACTTCGAGTCTGGCGGAAAATAGGTATTCGTTTTCAGCTATTTGCTCTTCTTCTAAGGCGATGGAATCATGTTCGTCGTGGATTTCTCCAAATAGTTCTTCGATGATGTCTTCTACGGTCATGATGCCAGAAGTGCCTCCATATTCGTCCAAAACCACTGCGATGCTTTTTCTTTTTTTGGTGAGGGCATTTAACACATCGTTTATCAGCATGGTTTCGGGCACATATTCTACGGGCAGGAGTATACTTTTGATGGTTTTAGGTTTTTTAAACAACTCAAAAGAATGTACATAGCCGATAATGTCGTCTATGTTTTCTTTATATATGATTATTTTGGAATAGCCAGTATTGGAGAACAACTCGATAAGGTCTTTTGGTTGCTGATGTATTTCGACTGCGGTGATTTCTGTACGAGGTATCATTACTTCCCGAGCTTTTACTTCGGCAAATTCTAATGCGTTTTGAAAGATTTGAATTTCCGAATCCATGTCTTCATGGGCTTCGGTGGTTTCCAATTTTTCGGAAATATAATCCCCGAGTTCTACTTTGCTAAACACTCTGGCAACTTCATCCCCTTTGGTTTTGAAAAAGGTGCGCAACAAAAAATCTGTAAAATGCATCACAAAATAGGAGACAGGCCAAAATAGAATGTAAAAAAGATAGGCTGGCAAGGCAAATATTTTGATGGCGGTATTGGCGTATAGTTGGAAAAACACCTTGGGCATAAATTCCGCTGTAATGAGAATGACTATAGTAGAAATAACGGTTTGGGTGAGTAGTTCAAAATCTTGTAATAATAGTTGTACTATAGGGTAGCTATTGGGTAAAAACTGCGCAAACCAAGCCACTAGAAGATCTCCCATATAGATACCGTAGATAACCAAGGCGATATTGTTTCCAATGAGCATGGTGGTGATAAACTTGGATGGTTTTTTGGTGAGCGTTTGTAGTATTTTTGCAATGAGTCCTTCTTGTTTTTTTTCTAATTCGAGATGAATTTTGTTTGCGGAAACATAGGCGATTTCCATGCCAGAAAAGAATGCCGATAACAAAAGGCATATCGCAATAAGAAGGAGATGGGAACTCATCAATCTTGCTCTTGTTTGTGTGCGTCAAATCGTTTGCGATAACGTCTGCGAAACCAAAACATGAAAATAGAAATTACAGCGAAAAAAACAAAGATGTATGCATTGTTGCGATCTTGGTTCCAAAGCACTGCGATTTGGTAAATAGAGGCGATGGCTACAAAAAGATAGAGGTACTCGGTGTATTTTAATATTTTGATCATATTATTGTTCTTCTTTTACCGTATAGGTTCCTTGTTTGTACGGAGTGTAAACATAGGTAAAGTTACGATTAAAATCAATACCGTTTCCTTCTAAGTTGATATCGGGGCTTTTGAGTGTGTACGCATGTTCGGTGAAGATCCACTGGTTGCCTTGGTCCCAAAACATTTGTTCTGCGTTCATTTTTTTTCCATCGTGACTTTGAATGCGTACGTTTTTTCGTAAATCTACCAGATTGGTTTGCTTGTATAGGATCCCATAATCGGCTTTAATGGTAGATTTTTGGTTTTCTTCATCAAAAAAATCTACTTCCAATCCGTTTGGGAATTCGTAATAGGGAAATTCTTGGTTGGTGAAATCTAAGCTCAAAGGACTGCGCAATATAGCTGTAAGTTGGGTTTTGGTGATAGAGTCGATGGGGATTTTTTTGTTGATTTTGGTGTATTGTAATACCACATTGGTGGTTTCTCCTGCTGGGAACTTGCGGTATCCTTGTTGTTGTTGGATCTTGTTGTAGTTGTCTTTACAAGAAAAAAACATGGTCACAGCAAAAACTGTGACCATGAAGTATACTATGTTTTTTGTGTGATTTTGCATCTTATAGTTTTGGAACTACTACGCTACCACCAATCCAGCATTTGAAGGTGATGGTTTTTCCACCCATTTGGCTGTTAAATATTTCGGTACGACTAGGCGCCAATTGTTTGTATCTATTTGCAGCACTGTTGGCTCTTCCTTTTATAGATGGATCCATTCTAGCGGCTTTTCTCGCCATAGATTCTGCTTTCCAGTATACTGCTTTCTTTTCAAAAGTGGTGCTACCACATTTGTTGGCGTTTTTGGCAATAACTCTGGCCATAAGCATATAGGCTTTACCCATACTTGCTTTGGAAGCAACTGCTTTGTTTGCGTATTTGTAAGCCGAACTGTGGATGCCTCTTTTTTCCATATTTCTAGCAATCTTGTACAAGATGTCTGCTTTTTTGTTGGAGTTGGTTTCTAGTTCTACAGCTTTGTTGTAGTTCTCGATAGCGCCCTTGGTGTCGTTGCGTTTTTCTTTAAGTAGGCCTACATAGAAGTAGCTGCCAGCAGAAGGATCTAGCTCCGCTTGTCTTTCTACCAATTGTACAAACAAAGGGTCGTTGTCACAATCTTTGGAGTACATTCTTCCTACCGCTCTTTTTACCCATCTCACATTGTCTTTCTTGGCTTCATAGTTCTTTTTATAAAGAGGAATAAGGTTCTCGCAATTCGCAAGAGTACCCAATTCGGTTTCTATACTTCCCAAAATTTTGTTTAGGGTTGGTCCGTTTACTCTAGCGCGTTTCAATGCGTTTTTTTCTTTTTTGGTAAGCGGAGTTCCGGCTTCTTCTTTTTCTAGTAAAGCAGGAAGGGACGCATTGAGCTTGTTGGTTTCTGCTTCTATTTTTTCGTTCAAATCATCATAGGTGTCAAAAACGTTTTGAAGTTCTTTTTTACCAGATTTGTGCAAATCTACCAAACTAGAGAAGTACAACAACATAGCTTTGGGAGAGGTGAAGTTCTTTTTGTCCTCCTTAAAAGCTTTTTCTAGCATACCGAAGATCTCTTCTGTGGATCCCAATTTGTTTTGCTTCATGAATACCGCTTTGGTGGCCATTTGCTTTCCTTTTTTGAATCTCTTTGGAAAAGCAGTGATGCTGTTGTCTAGCAATTGAAGGTATAACTTGGTGTTTTCTTCTTTGTTTTCTCCTTTTTTGATCTTATGCTTCAATATTTTTTCTCCAAAAGCATAGTTGGCATAGTGGTGATTTGGACATTTGTCAAATACACGTTTCCAAGGTTCATAAGCTGCATCGTAGTTCTTGGATTTTGCGTCTGCTACGTACAACTGAAAATCTGTTGTACAATCTTCATTTTGTGCCTGTGCATGTGCAATTCCGAAAGTGCCAAATAGAATTGCAACTAATAAGTAAACTTTAACTTTCATTTTTTAAATTTTTAAACTAGTCAATTTTTCGCTTCAAGAACCATCCGTCGTTGAGAGATAGCCCAATTCTAAACTTAAAATAATCTTCTCTTACCAGGCCAGCATCGGTTGTGCCTCTGCTGCCATATTCAAATCCGAGGTTGATATTGCTAAATAGTTTCCCGAATTGTCGTGCTTCTACTGATGGTGGTACTGCGCCACTTAGTGGAAAACCTACACCAAAAGATATGCCAAAATTTTTAATCTCCTGATTATTAATGATCATTCCGGTGTCGCCATAGTTAAATCCGGCACGATAAACCATCCTTCTTTGGTATTTTCCAAAAGCATTGTATTCGGGTATATAGTATCCGCCCAAAGTGTATTTGAAGGCGTCCTCGTAAGTAACATTGTCAATGTTTATAAAATCGTTGTTAAAATCGCTAAAGGCTTGGTAGTTGATTTCTGCCCCTACATACCATTTGCGTTCTTGTCCAAACCCTAATCCAAAACTGCTGCTAAGGGGAATGCTGAAATCGGTTTCTGCAAGTTCGCCAAGTTCCACTTCTTGCTTTTGGTATTCGTTGCCAGTAAGGCCAATGTCTAATAGGCTTACCGTGCGTTTGTTTTTGGAAGTAAAGTCTACCTCGGGACTTAAGGTAGCAGAGATATATAGATTTTTTCCGTTTTTAAATGCTTGTTGGTAGTTGATGCCAAAATTAAAATCCCAGCCTCGGATATTGGAATGGTTTACAAATTGGGTTGAAAACTGGGTTGTTTGGGACTTGATAAATATGTTTTCCGTTTCTCCAAAATTATAATTCAAGGTGGCACCTATGTCTAGCCCCTTGGTAATTTGTCTCGCATAAGTAAAAAACACTTTGTTTACCCCACCATTACCGCTAAAGTCATTTCTTACGGTTTCTTCTTCATTGGTGGTACGCAATTTGTAGCCTATGGAGCTATAGGGTAGTATGCCAAATCCGAATGCCGATTTTTTACTGGCTTGCATTGCCAAAGAGAGATAGTCGAAACTTACTTGCTGACCATCCTGGGAGCCATTGCTAGTTTCAAAGTTGGTGCTTTTTAGGCTGGCGCCAACTCCGAAGTTGGTTATTCGCAAACTCGCATAAGAAGCAGGGTTTTTTAGGTTGACGTGTATGCTGTCTCGAAACGATACCAAACCTCCCATGGATTGGTTGGCAACAGTACCACTAAAATCAACTTCACCCATCCCGAAAAATGAATAAGGTGAGATGGATCCTCCTTGGCCATATGCATATGATGCGATGAAAAGGCCTGTTACAGCAATAATTTTTCTTAACATTTATTCTCGATTGTATTCTAACAAATAATTCAATCCTTCTAGCAAAAAATTGAGATTGGCAAATATGGTACTTTTTAATCGTTTTGACAAAAAAACGGCGTCTCCTCCTGTTAAAATAACTGTTAAATCTTTGAAATACTGTTTATATTCTGTTAAAACCCCCTCAATTTCGCAAATTGTCGCAAAACTCGCCCCGCTATGCATGCTGTTTTCCGTGGTGTCACCTATAAAATGATCGGGGTATTGCTTCTCGAGGGAGGGAAGTTTGGCGGTATAATCGTGCATAGCCTTATACCGCATGCCTATGCCTGGTGCTATGGCCCCACCCAAGTAAATGCCTTGGGCGGTAAGCAGGTCATAAGTGATACAACTCCCAGCATCGATGACCAATACATTCTGATTGGGGTATTGGGTAATAGCAGCACTCATAAGGGCGATACGATCTATGCCCAAAGTTGAAGGGCTGCGGTATTCGTTTTGAAAAGGTATTTTGCTTTGATGTGATAAAAAGTGAAGATCTGGCAAAATGGATAGCAACCAATTTCGCTGCTTTTCTTCGAGTTTTCCGACATTGGAAACGATGCCTGAACTGATTTTTGGGAAGTCCAAAAATATATTTTGGATAATATCTTGGTGTTCCTTCCAGAGAAAACGTCTCTGGGTGATGATAGTAGTGTTCTCAAAAACAGCTATTTTGGCATGGGTGTTGCCGATGTCTATGATGAGTTGCATATGCCCTTAGATTTAAAAGTATAAAAATAGGAAGAGTTTTTTTAGGAAATTGTTTTGTGGATTTAAAAAAGCCATCTATATTTGCATCCGCTATCAAGCAAGATGCTTGAGAAACGAGGTACCTTAGCTCAGTTGGTAGAGCAACGGACTGAAAATCCGTGTGTCCCTGGTTCGATTCCTGGAGGTACCACAACCATAAAGCCTTAGTTTATTCATTATGAACAAATTAAGGTTTTTTTTATTTTTAAAAAGGTTGGATTTGTACCCGAATATGTACCCGAAAATCTTTAGGTTCATGTTTTTTTTTGTCACAAACGAACGTTTGTGCAACTACTACAATACTAAGACTTTATTTCAAAAAAATGACTTTTCAAATGGTTATAAGTGCTTTAGTGGTTTCTTGTTTATGGAAGTTTATATTTGCTTCTGTGGGATAATGCCCAAAAACAAAAGGCTTTTTGGTTATCCTGTTGTATAAGGCAACTTATTAAAAGACTTTTAGTTTTGATTGTTTGTAGTATATTGTGCTGTTGTACTATAGTCAACAAATAGTTTTATTCTTCCTTCTGATTGTTGTCTGTATTCTGTTCTTGTTTCTTCTTGGCTTTTAGTTCTTCCATTTTCTTTAGGATTTTCTTTTTGTAATTCGGATACTTTTCCATCCTTTCTATTATTAATGCCGTCATTGCTCTGCGTAGTGGTGGTGGTATCTTTCCCATAGTTTTATATTATTGGTGAGTTCTCTAAGGTATGACAAATAATCGTGTCTTGGTAATGGAATATAGAAATGAAAGGTGCCATTCCAACGGAAAACTGGAATTTTTACCCCCACCCCCTGTAGTGTGAATGTTGTGATTGTTATTTTTTGGGGTTTTGCTTATGGTTCTTCGGGATCATGTTTTGTGGAAAATCTTTCATGTAGTTATTGTTAAACGTCACCTTAATTGGTAGATTTGAATCTATTTGATAGTAAACGGTAACAAAGCCTAAAGAGTCGGAAAACCAATGATAGGACTGCACATAGGTCGAATCATTTTTAGTTTCTATGAATTGTCGAGGTTGCCCATATTTATCAACAGCCTGTTTTTTAGTCAATGTGTCAATGCCTGTAAAATTTTTTGAGTAAAGTTTTTGATGAACTGTTTCTGTTTTAAGTGTAGTTGATTGATTGGGCTGTTGTTTACATCCAATAATAAAAAATATCAATATGTAAATACATCTATTCCACACGCCAAAAAGTACCTGTTATATTCATTCTTAGTGTATCAATAATATAGTCAAGGTGTCGATCTCGAATTTCCATTCCTCTGGACATTATACTCGACCAGTCGCCATACCAAGCAATTGAACGTTTGTACTCATCCCCATAAAATATATCTTGGCTATTCCGAATTACATTTCCAATAGTATGACCAAACTCGTGCATGGTAGTTCTTTGATAACGATAGCCAGAAGCATAGCTATAGTTTTTGCGATAATTGTTGTCGGTGTGATAAAGATTCATTTCTCTTGCATTCCAATTTATGTGGCTTCTTGGCTTCACACCTACATACTTGGTTACTTTTACGTTCCAATGTTCGTTGGAGTGCACCCACTTAATATCAAAATTAACATCCCATTTCCTCCCTCTATTTCTTTGAACAAATTCTGAACGACCATTACAAGTCAGCCAAAACCGATTTCCCCAAATCGACTAAACTAATTTATCAAACCTATTGTGAAATGCTCTTTTTTCATCATAACTCCAAAAGGGTGTTCCAATTTCATTATGCCAATGATACTAAACTTTAGTTCAACATGAACAATTTTTCTTCTTTCATAAACATAAATGTCCATATGTTCTAAAGGCAAATAATAATCTTGTGTTTGTTGTTGCATAACTATTTCGATTTCTGTTAGAAATAGTTGGGAGTTTAAAAGATACGGATAATTGACCAGATTTAAACGAAACATTTTGCTTGTTCGTCTATACAAATAAGAATTTGACCTTTGTGATGTGCAACAGGGGGTGCGAAATGAGAGATAATATTAATTAGAACAAAAGTGGTTGTTTGTGTTTTTGTTTCTTGTTGTAGTATTTGTTTCGAATCTGTTTTGAAAGTCTTATGTATATGTTTTTTTCAAAACGATTTTGCTTTCCAGTCAATAATGTTTGTGCCAAAAAATCAAACTTATGTATCCATCCGACCAACCATATCTTGCTTGGCATCGATTCGCTATTTAGCTTTGCTCTATGCGAAAAAGAAGAACCAAGCAACAGATTTATAGGATACTTAAGAAGTATCAATTAAGCCAATTAAGTCAAAGAGAGTTTTGTAATAAAAACAATATCAAGTTAAACACTTTTCAAACATGGATAGGCAGATATAAAAAAGATAAAGACTTTCCATTAAATCCAGATGTGAAAGGTGAAGTAGCTTCTAATTTTCTAGAAATTAAACCTGAGAAAATAGATGTTACCCAGCAGCAGATTACCATCACCTATGCCAATCAGGTAAGTTTGGCTTTGGAGATGGATTGGCCTCCAAGTTCCTTGATACAACTAAAACAACTTTTGCAATGTTTGGATTAAGTATCGACCTTCGTTTTCGACTCTACAGTCCGCCTTGTGATATGCGTAAGAGTTTTGACGGTTTATGTGGCTTGGTGCAAAACGATTTGCAAAGCAGTCCCAATGATGGTACGGTATATATTTTCATCAACAAATCGCGCAATAAGGTGAAACTACTGCAATGGCAATCGGGTAGTTTTGTTTTGTATTATAAGCGTTTAGAAAGCGGCACTTTCGATCTGCCCAATTATGATAAAAAGGTAACAAGTTTATCGCTTACCTATGCGCAATTGGTCTTGCTTATAGATGGAATTTCTATCGGGAATATTAGGCGAAAAAAAACACGAAATAATTCTTCAAAAAACATGGTTATGGCGGGTTAAATCCCTATCTTTAGCAGTGCTATGACTAAGAAAGCGCTGCTAGAAGAAAACACACAGTTTCGTCAGGAAAATGCACAGTTTCGCAAAGAAAATGCAGAATTGAAGGCGCAATTGGCTGCGATATTAAAACTACTAAATGGTTTTAAATCGGAGCGTTTTGTAG
>JAOXRU010000376.1 GCA_025800395.1 Flavobacteriaceae bacterium | reverse complement strand
CGAGAAAAGTTGAGCTGTCGAGTTCAGTTGTTCCTCGCATAAATGTTTGCAGTTTGGAAGACAAATTCGATCATAGTTCCGTTTTTTGTAAATCTGGACGGTATAAATCTATTTTGAAGATACCATTGGATGATATATATTTTCTTACCTCGATCGTTTCGGAAGTTGAACTTCTATAAAGTTGAACTTTTAGAAAATAACCGCCGCCATTTTTTGACAAAGCCGGTTTGCAAGTGTGAAGCGTTTGCAGCTCTTTCATAGCCGAAATCCATTTTTGCTGCTACTTCGCTTTGTAGAATGAGGTTAAGCACTGGTAGTAAATTCCCAATAAATCAATAAACTATTGCAATGAATAAAATAGAGAACTCGAAGCTTGTTTTTGAAATCGCTCCGTGTAAACTTGGTATCGCGTTCATTTTTGTTCACAAGCGCGCGAAAACACTGCCGGCTGGGCAACAGCCGGGACACTAGGGCTCTATAATTTTCAGCCGTGCATCTATAAAAAATAATGCACGCTCAGATCCAATAGCGCGTATACAGTAGCTATATTCTAATCCCTTATACAGATCGAGA
>JAOXRU010000571.1 GCA_025800395.1 Flavobacteriaceae bacterium | reverse complement strand
ATAAACGGCCAACCGGCAAGCCCCAACCAACTGCGAGACCTGTCAGCCCTGCTCACCGCAAGCGGCGTCAATGCCGTCTATAACGAAGATGCCGGAGAGGAGCCTCCTCGAAAAGGTAAAAGAAAATTCCATATACCGGATCTACCTGATACAGATAAAGAAACACCACAGGAAAATAGCGCTCCGGCCAAAACGGGCGCTCGTAAGAATGATAAGCATGGTAGACTAGGAGGTAAACAAGCCACCCAAAAACAAGAGCAATTGAAGAAACTTCAAGAAGCAAAACAAGGAGCCCCCAAAAAGAAAAAAAAACGAATCCAGCGCAAGATTGAAAGAATAGAAGAAACAATTGCCAAACAAAAAAATGGCATAGAACATGGAATAAAAGAGAGAGGACAACAACGATAAACTAAAATTATATGGCTACAATTTTAGAACTGGTACTGACGAAATGACCCCTAAAAAAGAAGCAAATCAAATAGCAACAGACTGGATCCCAGGCGAGCGCGTAGGCCCTATTCAACTGGGCAAACCAATTGAAAGTGTAAAAGAAAAACTTCAACTACAGCAAGTGGATTATAGCAGCTCGGAATTATATGAAGACCCCGAGGACAACTGGGGTATCAATTGTGAAGATGGCCTCATCGATTTGATAACCTGTAAAAAATGGTGTTTTTATAAAGGAAAAAATCTAATTGGCCTGAATATCAAAGAATGCCTTACCGTTATGGAGGCTGATCCAAATTTACCAGTTGGTTATATAGAAGAGTGGGACAATTTCTCGCAATATTTCTACTATGTTGATGC
>JAOXRU010000371.1 GCA_025800395.1 Flavobacteriaceae bacterium | reverse complement strand
GGTACACCCATATAAAAGTGGGTGCTCATTGTACCTTTTAGGGGTTAAAAATGCAGTTTTGGTACCTCTTAGGGTGTTCAGTTTTAAAACGTCCTCAGTTGTAGCTTTTGTAGTATCTTTAAGGGTAGAAATAAGGTAGAGATTTATAACAGTGCTTTTTCGAAAACCTTCAAAAGAGGAAAGAGTGTAATAGAACCGACCTAATAGCCTATGCTAATTATGAATATGACAGGTTATGTTTTATTTTGGTACCTCTTAGGTGTAAAATTAAATTGGTGCCACGCCCATAAAACAAGATCCTGGTACCTTTTAGGGTTCACTGTCACGTTTGTATGGGAGTCTCCCCCGCGGGGGCAAAATATCCAAACTGTCAAACTGCCTATGGCAAAGTGGACCAGAACTCACAAGTAGCGTTGAAGTGGAGCAGTACTTGACTGTTTCCTCAGGGGTCTGCAGATCGAATGAACCAATCACGGGAGGGCAGAAAAATTTGGATCCTTGTCAGTTTGAAGCTTTCAGTAGAAATCTCCTTTTCAATTATGATCACTGGTTGCCGGGAGGTTTGAGCTCATTTCAAGGAAAATGAAATGTTCATGTCATATTTCACAGAAAATAAAATGTCACAAAAAGAAAATTGACCCGAAATTTAAACGCATTTTTTTAGGAATTTACACATTCAAATTACGGCTTTGTTTGACGTCCTCACTTTCCCCAATCGGCTTCTAGTTATGATCGCTAAGATCATCTCCAAATATATATGATTTAATTCCGTATACCGTAAAATTCCGATAATAAGCTCCCCCGAATAAGCCCTCCCGAAAATAAGCCATCCAAATTTTAGACGCAAATATCGTTCCGATAATAAGCTCTCCCGAATATAAGCCCATGGGCTGTTACTGTTAGCTGTTTTGAGCTATTTTAGGCCGTTATCTTAGTGTTTCTAGTTGTTTTTATTGGCAAGCCAAACCCATTTTGAAACGCAAAATTCCTTCCGATAACAAGCCCCTCCGAAAATAAGCTTCCCCGAAAATAAGCCCAGCAAAAAAGCCTTTTGAACAAATATAAGCCCAGGGCTTGTTATCGGTTTATGCTGTAGTTACACACATGCAGCCAGCCAACAACCACCACCAACCAAGTCTTTCCCTTCAGC
>JAOXRU010000564.1 GCA_025800395.1 Flavobacteriaceae bacterium | reverse complement strand
CACCCTGAAAATATCGTCGGAAAGTTAAGGCCAGTTTTCCAGGGGAACAAGTTGCGGAAATACGCAGACGACATGTAAAACACCCCCCTAAACAAGGCAGCTCAGGTTGTTTTTCAATAGAAAAACACAATTCTAACGAATAGTGTTTATTCTTATATTGAAAAAACAACCTTCGGTTACGCGAGGGGCAATGCTAGGGCATCGCCGGACCGAAGGTTGTTTTTTCAATAAGTTTTTCTCGAAGTAAAATTCCGGACGTCCTAGGATTTGAACCCATGACCTTTGGATAAGGCCGGCAGCTGAAAACTCTCATAGCCCGTTGTTGATTCCGTATATGGAAGGGTTTTGCAAGAGTTAGTTTGGTAACTTTGGCATTTATATGATAAAAGGCAAGACAAATACATGTGGAGCTCCTGGGATTTGAACCCAGGACCCTTGTATAACACATTCAGCTGAATGCTCTTATCACTATTCGATAGCCCATTGTCTATTTGGTATGTAACAACGTTTTCATATCGTATGTTGGGTAACTTTGGCGTCTATGCAATCAAATGCAGGATATAAAACTCTTGGACCTGCTTGGATTTGAACCCAGTACCCTTGTATAACATGTTCAGCTGAATATTAGCATCACCGTTCGATGGCCAATTGTCTGTTTGGTATGTAAGCACGTTCTGGTACCATCTGTTGGATAACTTTGGCATGCAAACCTTCAATGACTATGTCAAAAATTTGTGGAGCTGCTGGGATTCGAACACTGGACCTTGCTATAACAGATTCAGCTGAGTACTCTTATCGCTATTCGATTTCCAATTGTCGATTCTATATGCACTCAAGTTTTGGTAGCCAGTGTTTGGTAAGTTTGCCATCCACGCCACCGGAAACCTGGCAGACACTTATTGA
>JAOXRU010000368.1 GCA_025800395.1 Flavobacteriaceae bacterium | reverse complement strand
ACCAGCTTTGGCGACTGGTGCTGTTTCCGCTTTAGGAAGTTTAGGAATTGATAAGATATTTTGGTAAAGGAATTAATATTCCTAAAAAATTCTTTCCAATGTTGCCAATGATAGTAAATGAATTGACTCAATCACAAATAGATCAAATTAATAAAACCATGCAAACAGGAGGAAGACTTGTAATTAAACCAACAAGAAAACAAATTGATGGTGGATTTTTGGGTGCATTTGCTTCAATTGGTATACCAATAGCCATAGAACATGTTTCTAAAATGTTTGGAAAAGGTCTTCAAGTAGATAAAACACTACCTCCACCACCACCAAATCCTCTCTCCAATGTTTATCTTCCTCAATCAGGAGGAAAATTTCCAATGTATCCTCCACCTGTATATGGAAACTGGGGGGAAACTATAGGAATGGGAAAGAAAACAGGCAAAGGTAAAAAGACTGGAAAGGGAAAAAAACTGGAAAGGGAATAAAAAAGGCCAGGGGTTACTATTAGGAAAAAACAGTCCATTCAACGGGATCCCAATTCTTGGAACCATTTTGTAAATAAACCACTTTCCAATTTTGATCTCGAAAAATGGATTGATGATTTGGGGATAAAGTATTTCAGAAGTATTTACTCCAGAGATCGACTTCCAGAACAAATAAGAAAGAAAGAATGTGGTATAATTAATTTGGATAGTATTGAAGGCCAAGGAACTCATTGGGTTTGTTACAGAACCATTGATAAACAGATGGTTGAATACTTTGATCCATTTGGTTTGATTATGCCACATGAAGTTTATCATTATTTAGCAAAATCTAGAAAAAAGATATTTTATTCACAAGATGAAATTCATAATCGAGATACTGTTCTTTGTGGTTATTGGTGTTTATACTATTTAATTGAAAGACAAAAAGGAAA
>JAOXRU010000515.1 GCA_025800395.1 Flavobacteriaceae bacterium | reverse complement strand
AGCTTCTGAAAATGCCATACTTCCTCACTCTTCAGTGATGTTCCTCCCTGTCGGCACCGAGGGCCAAAGCCACCCGAGAATGGCCTTCGGAATGACACGGCCCTGCCGGATCGATCATGTGCCCCTTGCTGCTGAAAAACACGGCTCTTTTTTCAAGAGTGGCCAATGTGCATAAGGCATCGCATACTGGCATTTTCCGCAAAAAAAAATGCTGGCTTGGGGCCAGGCACTGTCTCCGAAAACAGGTCCCCCGGCTGGCTTGAGGATCACTTGCGTTTTTTGTGTTTTTATCCTTACAAAATGTTTAACGGAAGAAAAAGGTGCACGTGCAACAAACATCGCAAATAGATCCCCCTTCACAATAGGGGGGTTAGGTTGGGTACCTTGATTTTTTAGTAAAAAGTGGTTTTTGGGGTAAAAGGGCTCTAAAAAATTAGGTTCCCACCATAAAACCATAGGACCAAATTACTAAAAAATCAAGGTATCTAACCCAACTTTTCAGGACCATTTTCAAGAGGGGTGTGCCACCCTTGGAAAAGTAGCCTCCCAACATACCAACAAAGATCTCTAAAGAATTGTGTTCCTTTATCTACTTCCAGGCGACATACTCTTAGTTGGCATTCAGGAAACACATCTGCGAGTCATGCTACTTATTTTTTAGTGAGAACCCTTATTTTTTAGAGTTCCTATTTTAGCCTTTATAAGACCTTTATAAGTCCATACCATAGGGTTCACCACTCCAGACCCTAAGTAGTTGAGGGTATCATGAATCCACATGATATTTCAAGTTTTGGTAGAGCCTTTTGGATGTCTCATCGTGCACGGCGAGTGACCAATGCAAGCAAAAGGGCATGTATAGGCATGTCCTCTAAAAAATCAGGGTCACACTAAAAAATTGAAAACCAACTATCAAGCAGTCTGGGGGTATCTATTGGAGGAGCCTCTCTAAAAAATTACATTTGCTTTCAGTCCAAAACCCTGATTTTTTAGACACAGCCACGGTACCTCTCTAAAAAATTACATTGTTTTCCATGGTTTTTTTTAAACTTTTCCCCAGGTAATTTTTTAGAGAGAAATATGTGAACATAGTGGAGCATAAAATATCAGTTTATGCGGGTAGCTAGCTACCTTGATTTTTTAGAGGCATTGTGTAGGGGGATATAAATAATGTGATAATCATCATCCTTGGTGGTGCAGGATTTTGTCCATCAACAGTATGAATCAACAAACAACTGACTTTCTATGGAGT
>JAOXRU010000508.1 GCA_025800395.1 Flavobacteriaceae bacterium | reverse complement strand
AAAGAAAAGGCAAATAAAATAATTGTTGTGGTTAGTAATAAGGGGCGTGCTAAAGGTAAAACCACGTGTATAAAATATTGCCACTGATTGGCCCCTAAATTTAGGGTCACTGACTTATACGACTTATCCATGCTTTTTAAAACACTGTAAACCACCATCACCGTATAGGGAAATGCCTTCCAAAAATATACCGCCACAACACCAAATCCAGAAGATGAAAAGAGCAGGTTTGGAAACTGAACATGGGACTCTATAAGGCCGGTGGCAATAAGTACACGGGCAATAAAGCCAGTTCTAATAAACAGGTTAAATACAATGGCTACCACAATAATATGGGGTATAGCTACCGGTAAGATGGTAAACCGCTTATAAAGGGGCCATTCTTTCGGCCTACAAACCAGTGCATAACTTAAAACAAACCCAAACCCCACCCCTAAAAGAGATGATATAATAGCTGTTTTAAAACTATATAAAAAGCTCGACCACAATATAGGTGTCGCAAAAATTTCTTTATAATAGGACAGGGTAAACTGCCGTAAACCAATCTCCGGAAAGTATCCGAAACTTTGGGCTACAGCAATAATGCTTCCCATAAAAATAGTGCCTGCGATTAATAGAACCGCAGGCATACTGTACAATACTAATTTTGTTGACTTTTTCATAGACTCCCCTTAATTTGGGATTTCCTCCAACCAGATTTTTTCGATAATCGGCACTAAATGAGCAGGCATTTCTGGATAACGGTGTTCTAGTAGTTCTTCTTGTGAAAGAGTACCTAGACCTGTTCCAGCCGCATT
>JAOXRU010000358.1 GCA_025800395.1 Flavobacteriaceae bacterium | reverse complement strand
CTGCAGAAACTGTGCCAAAAGTTAAGAGAGTTGTCTATGTTTTTCCAACTTATATCAATGTAAAGCTTACTTTAAAAAAATAAAAAAATGCAAGGTATCATACATATATATATATAACGATCCTGAAGTAGATAGAATACGATTTCGATGCGCCCATGGAAAGATGATCATCTAAATTTTGAAATTGGAAAACGATAGATAGAATAATGCGCCGGAATAAAACGAGTAGATAGAATATACTGAGTGAGCGCATCGAAATCGTATTCTATCTACTTCAGGCACTGTAAAACACGTAGAAAACATGAGCTGACCATTACGAACCCCCAAAAATTGATTTTTTGAAAGGTTTTACATAATAAAAAGTAATTGGAAAAGTTCTTCTTTGTTTTGTCTTTTATTTCCTCTTGCTAGCTGTTGCCGGACGCTTTCCTTGGACAAAGGCAAAAAAAGTACTACGAGTATGTAACGGTGACCTTACTAGGTCTATTTCTTTCTACACCTAACATCCTATAACAATATTCTATGTATTAGTCGCCCAATGGTATTGCCAAATGCAGTGGTATCAAAAATATGTGAAGGCTACGTGCATTGAGTACTGCGGCTTGGCAATGCCTGCGTGAGGGGGACCCTTACCAACTCCAAAAAATTGATTATTTGAAAGGTTTTACAAAATAAAAAGTAATTGGAAAAGTTCTTCTTTGTTTTATCTTTTATTTCCTCTTGCTAGCTGTTGCCGGACGCTTCCCTGGGACAAATGAAAAAAGTCTATTGATAGCAAGAAGTTGGAAAGAACATGCGGACAGAGCGAATATTCCAAATGAAGAAAACCTCCCCTCAAAACCCAAATATTCTATGTGATTTTTTTCAATTCAACTGTCAAATTGAATTTTGCAATATTTACTTGAAAGCTGGTAAAATCGATATTCTATCTACCATTTTTTCGTCGTTGCAGGGTCCATCATCTAAATATTCTATCTACCGAATTTTGATCGATGGGGGGAGAATATTCTATGTACAATTATTTTTTTTTCAGTCGCAGGATTGAACCCGTACCATATTCTATCTACTTCAGGATCATTATATATATATATATACATATATATAGATACATAAGCTTCAAATCATTTCCAACACAGAAACCAGCTGTTCCAGTAAATCACCATGACTGCACATCAGGATTCAGTATCATGGCAACTGCCTTTTGAAAAGGCCGCTTTGGGACAGTCAGTCCCCTCACCATGTCCCCCAACACCTGAAAGATCTGCGAATTCACTCTCACAATCAGACACCGCCTCGTCCTTTTCGACGTCACCGTTCTGCTCATCCTCCATGACGTCGCCAGGGCTCAAGCCCATCTGCCCACCCAAGCATTCAGGCAATTCATCCTGATCTGTAGGTGCCTTA